>JACENB010000173.1 GCA_013867245.1 Nitrosopumilaceae archaeon | reverse complement strand
ATGAAATGATAAAGGAGATAAAAAATGGATATTTGATTTCGAATATGAAAATTCCATCAATCGATATGAAACGATACAATTGGAGTATTTCTTGCCAATATGCGCAAAAAATTGAAAATGGCGAAGTTACAGATTTGCTCAGAGATGTTATTGTAATGGGAACTGCTCCAGAATTTTTTGAGTCAATTGATGCGTGTGGAAATGACTTTACAGTTAGACCAATTACTAATTGTGGAAAGGGTGATCCAATGCAATCAATGATTATGGGTAACGGAGGTCCATCAATTAGAGGCATTGCAACTGTAAAGAGTGTGAATTAGATGAGTCAATTAGAGACAATAAAACAAAAAGTGATAGAATGTACAAAATGTGAACTTTGTAAAACAAGAACAAATTCAGTTCCAGGAAAAGGTAATTTTCAATCAGATGTCATATTTGTAGGAGAGGCACCGGGTAGAAATGAAGACAAGAATGGGGAGCCATTTGTAGGCGCAGCAGGCAAAAAGCTATCGGCAGCACTCGAAGAGGCAGGGGTATCAAGAGAACAAGTATACATTACAAATGTTGTCAAATGCAGGCCTCCAAATAACAGAGTGCCAAATACAGCAGAAAGAGACACTTGTAAAGAATATCTAAAAAAAGAAATTTCAATAATTAAACCACAAATCATATGCGTGTTGGGAAATACAGCGTTTAATTCAGTTTTAGGAGGTTCTGAGATTACAAAGTTTCGAGGAAAGATAGTACGAAAAGACAACCAATTGTATTTTCTTACAATCCATCCTGCTGCAACCATATACAATCAAGAATTAATTCCAACATTAAACAAAGATATGAAAAAACTCTTTAATTTAATCAAAGAATTAAAAAATAACAAAACAGTTTCAGTAGATATTGAATACACTTCCTAGAAAATTCTATTTACAAGACACAGTAACTGTTGCAAAAAATCTTTTAGGGAAAAAGATTGTTAGAAAAATAGGAAGAACTGAAATTTCAGGGATTATTACTGAAACTGAAGCTTATACACACAAAGATGATCCTGCAAGTCACGCATATAGAAAAATTACGGATAGAAACAAAGCAATGTTTGGAGAGGTGGGAATGGCATATGTCTATTTCACATATGGAATGTATTACTGCTTTAATGTTGTAGCGAGAAATTCAAAAGTTGGTGCAGGAGCAGTTTTGATTCGTGCAATAGAACCTGAAAAAGGGATAAAAATAATGCAATTAAATAGAAACAAAAAAGATTTGAAAGAACTTACAAACGGGCCTGCAAAATTAACTCAAGCCATGGAAATTACAAAAGAGCATTACGGTATAGATTTGACAAAAAATTCAAAATTATATATCACACAAGGAATCAAGGTAAAAAATATTATTTCATCTCCCAGAATAGGAATAAAACAGGCAACAGATAAGTTGTGGAATTTTAAAACAAATATCTAGTCTTCATTATTTTCATCCAAAGTCCAAGGTGCAAATTTACCAAGGATTTTTTGCCAATCTAATCTCAAAAGCAAAACGACAACCGAAGTCATCATTGCTCCAAAGATAATAATTCCAATATAAACAGGGGTAGCATCATCAATGTTTTCTAAAAAAGGTTCAACTAAGGACAATCCAAGATAGTGGGAAATAAAGACAATTGCATAACTTAAAACAAATTTTCCTGTAAGTGTTGCAATAAAGAATCGTTTTGGATTATACTTTGCAAGTCCCAATGGAACATAAACTAAATCATCAGGGATAGGAGTGGCAGCAGCAAAAAATGCAGCACCTGCACCATATCTTTTTACTAATCTCTCAAAAGGTCTCATTCTTTTTCGAGTCTCCTCTTTGATAATTTTTCGTCCACCATAACTCACATAGAATATGATCTGTTTTGCAATAGTAGCAGAAACTGCAGATAAAATTGCCAACACATGAAGGTCAAATTGATCTCCAACGGACATTGTAGCTAATAGCAAGAAACCAGGTAAGGGAACAAATGGTACAAGAGAACCAAAAAAATTTACAAGTGCTAAACTAAGATAGCCCACTTCGGGTGCGAATGGAAAAAGATCAACAAAATCCACTGTTCAAACTGTTTTCACGTATTATTTAATTAAAACTAGATCAGAAAATGTAACAATCATTAAAATATCATATTTTTTCAAGACAAGTAAATGGAACAGAAGGAATACAGAGAGATTTGTGATACAATCGCAACAATTAGTCCATTCATAAGATTTGTAGGAGTGATAGGTGAGAGTGGAGAATTATTGGCATACAAAAGAAGACAAGATTTAGTGCCATTATTGAATGAAAAAAATACGCAATATCAGTTCTCACATATTGCCATAAAGACAGATTTAGAAGGATTTTTTGATAAAAATCTAGGCGAAATAGAATTTGTGTGGGAAGAGCGAAAGAAGGTTCAAACCATATCATTTGCAATCAAAAAAGAAAGAGTATGGATTTCGATTGATAAAAAAGTAATAAGATCGGAGATGCTAAGAATAATTGATTCCTGTCTACCAATTGTAAAGAAATATTCTTAGAAATTGAAATGTCCATATTGTGAAATTAATTTAGACTCACTTAGTATGACAGACGGATTAAAACATGTTTTAGAGCATAAAAAAGAAAATCAGGATTAACTTTTTTGTATGACTTTGGATATTAAATAACATGGATGAACCAGATGAAATTCAAAAATTAATTGATGAGATTAGTTTTAGAAAATCAAATTCTAAAGATTATAAAAAAATGAGCGCTGAAGAAATAGGAAAAGAATTAAGAGATGTAATGAAATTTGAACAAGAATCTTTTAAAAAAATAGAAGAGTTTGAAAAAACACAAGATAATCCTGATTTGATAAATTATGCTAAAATGATTTGTAAAAATACAACACAGAGAGAAATAACAGAAATTCAGGAAATTTATTTAGAAAAGATAGACAAAGAGTATCTCAAATCAAAATAAATTATTTGTCTTCATACAACCAACATCTAACATAACCAGTTTGAGTTTTAAATTTGGGTGGAATTTGTTTACACTTGTCAACAACTAGAGGGCATCTATCAATGAATCTACATTGGGTAGGAGCATCAAGTAAACTAGGTGGAATTCCTTTGATGTATGTCGGTTTATCTCCATTTAGTGTAGGAATTGACTTTAAGAGACCTTGTGTGTATGGGTGTTTTGGATTTTTGTAAATTTCTTCTGAAGATCCAAATTCAATTATTTGTCCACCATACATTATACCAATTTTATCAGCAATCTCAGATAATACTGCCAAATCGTGTGTGATAATCATAAAGGACATGCCTGATTTCTTTAGAGATTTCAAAAGGTTGATTATTTGAGCCTGAATTAAGACGTCAAGTGCAGTAGTAGGCTCATCAGCAATAACAAACTTTGGTTTTAGCAACAAAGCCATAGCAATTACAACTCTTTGTTTCATTCCACCACTAAGTTCATGAGGATATTTTTTTAGCACATTTTGATCAAGGTTGACCGAATTTATTGAATCAGAAATTACCTGTTTTGAATCACCTTCAAAATCATGTTGTTTTAAAATCTCAAGAAATTGCTCATTAATTGTAAAAACAGGATCAAGAGAATTCATTGCACCTTGAAACACCATGGAAATTTTCTTCCATCTATAATTTTCATCAAATTCGGTTTCATCAACATCTAAAATGGATTTACCATCAAAGACAATCTTACCTTGAGTTTTTCCACTAGAAAGCATTCTAATGATGGATAGTCCCAAAGTACTTTTCCCACATGCGCTTTCTCCTGCAATTCCTATTGACTCCCCAGTATCAAGTGAGAAATCTACATCATCTACTGCATATACAGGACCTTTGGAAGAATCATATCTAGATGTTAATCCATCAACAACTAGAAATTCCCTGATTTGCTCATCCAAACTAGGATTTTGTTTTGTACTAAGGGATATAAACAACTCTGTTAGAATGTAAAAAGCGATTCAAATGAAATTACCAATATGTGGCTTTGATGCAAAAAATGCAATACTATGTCCTCAGTGCGAAAGTAAAGTTGAATCAGGAGAATTAACAAAAGCAGATGTTGATGCATCAATTGTTTTAGCTAATGTCGCAAAAACAAATAATGAAATTGAAAATTTTACATTATTTTCATGTAAGGAGTTTCAAGGAAATTTTGTACTTTCTTTAGCAAAAAACGACATTATGATTATCAGACAAAGCAGGACATTATACAGACTTTTACAAGAACAATTCAAAGGTAAAATTTGGCTTGTAGAGGCAGATGAAACAGACAATAAATTCATAGAAGATCTGTTCTTTCCTACAAAAATTCTTTCAATCAACTCAGTTTGGGCGCCAG
>JACENB010000143.1 GCA_013867245.1 Nitrosopumilaceae archaeon | reverse complement strand
ATCAATGCAAATCCTCCACTGTTTTTACTTTTATTATGATCTGCGTGAACCATTGTTAAACATACTCTGCTAGTGTTTTGGCAACTTGCTTTCTTCCTATATCTGTGATAAATGGCCCAATTTTTGGTCCACGTGAAGTTCCTAAAATTATTTGATATAATATTTTAAAGAAATCCTTTGGTTTGACATCATTTCCTTTAGCTATTTGATATATTGTATTTTGTATATCTTCTGGTTCTTCATCTTTTTCTAATTCTGTAATAAGTAATGATAATGCTTTTTTAGAAATTGCATCTATCTCTACTTCAATTTTTTCTTGTTCATCAAACTCATCAGAATAATTTCCTGCAATTTCAATTAACTTCTCTACTTCTTGACTCCCTTCTTCTTTAATGACCCCATAATCAATTAATTTTTTCATCACTCTTTCACTTCTATTCTCTTTGAAAATTTTTGTTAATTCCACTAATAATCTATAATTGATATGAATGCTAGATTGTTTTGGTGGATTTAGTAAATTGACATATTCATACAGTCCTTTTAATTTGGTTAATTTTGCTTGATTATCTACCTTAATTCTTCCAAAGTATGTGTCTTCAAGTTCATTGTATTCGTTCATCAAACCTGGAATGTCATCAAATCCTAATTCTCTTGCACCTGTAATTCTTTTGTACAATAATAACAAAATTGATTTAGAACTTCCAAATTCTAACCATTTTTGTGCAGTGATTACATTTCCTAATGATTTTGAGATTTTCTTTCCTCCTTTATCTAAAAACATCTCATATTTTACGTGATGTGGATGTGGGAATTGTAATATGTCATCTGCTACCCAGTCATTTACTTTGACAGAATCCATTATGTCTTTTCCATATGCTTCAAATCTAATATCAAATGCAGCCCATCTTGCTGCAAATTCTACTTTCCATGCTAATTTTCCTAAATCTTTTGTAATGTCTGCCTCTCCTTGATGACCACAACCTTTGATCATTTTTGAACCAATTTCTGTATCGTGGCAATTGTATTTGACAATTTTTTGATCTGATAAATACTCTGTAGCTTCTGCTGTGTATAGTCTATTACATTCTTTACAAACTGGAAAATATGGTAGATACTTTTGATATTTTTCTTGTCCTACTAATTCTGAAATCTTATCTCCAATTTTTGTACTGTTTTCTAATATTGTATGTATTTGATTTTTTAGAAGTCCTTGTTTGTAGGTCTCTTTTGCTCTTCTAAATTCATATTTTATTCCAACTTTATCTAATCCGTCTAAAAGGATACTGCTCATATGCATTCCGTATGAATCATGACATCCATAAGGATCTGGAATTAGTGAAACTGGTTTTCCTAAATGTTCTTCTAATCCAAATTCTTGCATTCCTTCTGGAATTTTTCTTAACCCATCTAGGTCATCTGAATATGCAATTAGTTCTGATTTATATCCTAAATTTTCTAATGCTAGTTTAACTCCATATGCTCTAACTGCATCTCCTAAACTGCCTATGTGTGGAATTCCTGATGCTCCTAATCCACTTTCCACATTTATGACGTCTAAATTTCTTCCAAGTTTTTTCTCACGTTCAAGTAATTCTGAAGCTAGCTTATCTATCCATGTTCCTTTACCGATAATTTTTTCTTCTGACATTTCTTTTCACTAATTCAATATTTTGGACATGTATGGCCCATATAACGAATACCCTAATTTCTGATAATATTCTCTAGTACCTACAGCACTAATTACTAGTATGTTTTTTGCATCAAATTCTTCTTTTGATATTTTCTCAGCCTCTTTCATCAAATTCTTACCTAATCCTGAATGTTGAATTTCATCTGTTTCTTTTTCTCCTAATTTCAAAGATTTACCATATACGTGAATCTCTCTTACTATGCAAGTATTTTCATCAATTTCATCTCTATGGGCATCACGACTTGGTTTTCTTAATCTTAAAAATCCATAAATTGATTCATTTTTGTCTTCATATGATAGGAAAACCTCTTTTCCTTCTGATGAATCATAATCAATTCTTTTTAGTTTGATTTCTTCACTATCTATTTTTTTATCTGTTAATCCTGCTTCTCGACATCTAATACATTTACATGATAATCCTTGTTTTGCAAGGTTTTGATGCACAATTTGTCTGAGGTTTCCTGATTTTGGTCCTGCTATGATTTCTTTTGGTGAAATTTCTCTTTGAACTCTCATAATTCTAACCCATTTTGGAATGTCCTTTTTTGCTTCGGTAAGTACTTTGATCATTTCTTCATCTGAGTATGGTGTGTACTTTCCTTGTTTGTATTCTTCATACAGTGGTGTATTTTCAATAACAAGAGATGGATAAATTTTCAACATATCTGGTCGTAATTGCGGGTCTGAAAACAATTTTTTAAAATCTGCAATATCTTCTTCTGGTGTCATTGTTGGTAATCCTGGCATCATATGTGCCACAATTTTATATCCTGCATCTTTTGAAATCTGAAATGATTCCGTTACATCATTGTAATTATGTCCTCTGTTGGTGATTTTGTAAACTCTTTCTTGTAATGATTGAACTCCTATCTCAACTCTTGTAACTCCATAACTTAACATCAAATCTACATGTTCTTTTTTACAATAATCTGGTTTAGTTTCAATTGTAAATCCTACATTTCTTATTTCTGCATGTTCATTATTTGATTTGGCTTCCTCTAAAGTTTTTGAATCTATTCCGTTTTGTGCATCGTAACATGATTTGATAAAATCCCTTTGGTAATCTTTAGGCATGAATAGAAATGTACCTCCTACAATCACTAATTCCATTTTTGATGGATCATGACCAAACGCAATTAATTTTTCAATTTTTGATGTGATTTGTAATTTTGGATCAAATTCATTTTCAATTGCATTTAATGATGATGGTTCTTTTCCTGTATAGCTATTTGGAGAATTAAACTCAATTCCTCCTGGACAATATGTGCATCTCCCATGAGGACATGCATATGGTTTTGGCATTAATGCCACTACTGATACTCCTGATGCTGTTTTTGCTGGTTTTCTAATCAACACTCTTTTTAATTTATCAAAATCTGAATTGTTTGCCATTGATAATATTTCATAATTTTTTGGAATTCTTTCTAATGCATATTTTGTACATATTTTGATAATTTCTTCTTTTACTTGTTTTTTTGTTGGTTGATTTATCGTTAATAGATTCTTTGTAATTTCAGAACAAGCCTTGCTTAAGACTGGATCTAATTTATTCATGATATTTGATTATGTGTCTCTGTTAAAATTTATTCTGATTTTTGCTCAACTGTTTTATTTGGTTCATTATTGTCGTTTCTTTGTTCCTTTCTGTATTCCATTTTCAACCAAATTGGTGTGATGATGGTTGTTACTGCTACCATAATTACAATTGTAGAATACACTTCTGATGATAGAACTCCTGCTGTCACTCCTACTCCTGCTACAATTAATCCTACTTCTCCTCTAGAAATCATTCCAATTCCTACTCTCAATCCTTGTGCTTTGCTTTTCAAAAATAGCATTGCTGGCAATCCACATCCAAATAATTTTGTTACAACAGCTACTGCTATCACTGCCCCACTTAACATCAAAATGTTGATATCTACTGCTCTAAGATCTACTTGTGCTCCAATTATTGCAAAGAATAACGGTGCAAAAATTAATCCAATCTTTCCAATGAAATTTTCCACTTTTTCAAATACTTTTGTTGTTGAAAGCGCCATTCCTACCGCAAATGCTCCTACAATCGGTGATAATCCAATTGTGCCTGCAAGTGCTGCAGCTCCAAAGAACGATGCGGTAGCTATTCCTTCTACACTTCCCTTTGCTTTCCATAATCTTGGTGTGATGACTTTTGGAATTACTATCACTGCAACAACTAACATTACTGCAAAGAATCCTAATACTTTCAGAATTGTAATTACTACTTCAGTAATGTCTATGCCTTCTACTCCTGCATCTGAACCAGTAATTGATATTACTACAGATAGAACTGCAATTGCTAAAATATCGTCTACTACCGCCGCCCCTATAATCAATCTGGCTTCTGGTGTTTTGATTTTTCCAAATTCATTTAACACTTGAATTGAAATTGCAATACTTGTCGCCGTAAGCGCTGTAGCAATCAACATTGATTCTAACGCTTCAAATCCAAATATTCCGAATACTACAAGACCTGCAAAAAATGGAACAACTACTCCTAAAGTTCCAACAGTAAAAGATGCTTTACCTCCTTTAAGGAATTCTTTTGGTGTCATTTCTAATCCTGCCATAAACAAAATTACAATTGCACCCATTTCTCCTAAAATTTTGATTTCATCGTTAATGTGTAGAAGTTGTTTTCCATCAATTATGAAAAATTGACCTAATGCAAATGGACCTACAATCATTCCTGC
>JACENB010000007.1 GCA_013867245.1 Nitrosopumilaceae archaeon | reverse complement strand
CCTGCTGAACCATTTGATTTATGGGATGACCCTCCTTTTAGTGGAATTAGAAAAGGAAATAAAATTTTTGGACGAGGCTCTACAGATGATAAAGGTGAATTGATTACTCGAATTAAAGCAGTTGAAGCCTGCTTGAAAACAACTGGTGATGTTCCATGTAATATCAAATTTGTAATTGAAGGTGAAGAAGAAACTGGTAGTGCACATATTGAAGAATATTTAAAAAAATATAAAAAAAAATTTGCCAATGATGGCGTAATTTGGGAATTTGGATATGTTGATTCAAAAAATAGACCCATCATTGGTTTAGGAATGAAAGGATTGTTGTTTGTTGAATTATCTGTTCAAGAATCAATCCGTGATGCTCATTCAAGTTTGGCAGTTTTGATTAAAAATCCTGCATGGCGTTTGATTGAAGCTGTAAGCACATTAAGAAATTCTGATGGTAATATTCTGATTAAGGATTGGTACAAAGAAGTAACTCCATTTTCAAAAAAAGATTTGGAATTAATAAAAAAAGAACCTTTTGATGATAATACTTTCAAAAAAGAATTTGGAATTGATTCTTTTGTGGGGAATAAAAAAAATCTTGATGCAAAAAAGGCAATAGTTGGAGATGCAACTTGTAATATTGCAGGATTTGTTTCTGGTTACACTGGCGATGGTGCAAAAACTGTTCTTCCTGGTAGTGCATTAGTTAAAATTGATTTTAGGTTGGTTCCTAAAATGGATCCTAAAAAACAAGTGAATCGATTAAAAAAACATTTAAAATCACATGGCTTTTCTGATGTTAAAATTAAAATTTTTCATGGAGAGGCTGCTGCAAGAACTGATTCTTCTAACCCATTTGTATCTCAAGTAAAAACTGCTGCAGATAAGGTATTTGGTCAATCAATTTTGAATGTTTCAAATGCTGGTACAGGTCCAATGTATCCTTTTGTTGATATTTTAAAATCTCCTTGCATTTCTATTGGTAGCACATACATGTTTTCTAGAATTCATTCTCCAAATGAATTTGCTCGCATTGACTTGTTAAAGAAAACTACCAAATGTATTTGTTTGATAATGGAAAATTTTGGAAAAAATTAATGCAGGCATCTGGGTATTTTTTTAATTCCTTGTGATATTGAAATTTTTCCTGGTCCTGCAACAATGATCACAAGTGCAACTGCAAGTAAAATTAAATCAAATTCGACCCCTTTGTCTCCAGTAAGACTTTCTGCTCCTTTGACATGAAATATTGCCCCTATCATAATTATTGAAATTATTGATGCTGAAATTCTGCTTAAAACTCCAATGATAAGTAAAATTCCTGGAATTACTTCTGCTAATGCAATGATTATGGCTAATTCTCCTGGAATCCCTATCGATGAGATCCATCCAACAAATCCTTCATTACCAAATTTACTGTATCCGTGAACTATGAAAATGACACCAATTGTTAATCTTAATCCAAAAAATACTACATCATTCAAGATTTTTTCTTTGATTTCTGCAGTGGTCATTAACCATATGCTTTTATTATTTTTATTAAAAGTCTGTGGTTTGTTTACTATGATGCCAAGTTGAAATTTAAATTTACAATACGAATGATTAATTGTTTTTAAATTTTAGCCACAAATTTGATCTATGTTGTAGAAAGCCCTTTATTATGTGACAAAATTATTTGAAATATGTCTATGTATATGCCAGGAGCAACAGCTGTTGGAGTTACTTTTGATGGTGGAGTAGTTTTTGCTAGTGAGAAAAGGATCGCATTTGGTAATTTCCTTGTAAGTAAAACAACAAAGAAAACTTTCTCAATCACTGATAAGGTAGGCGCAACATGTGCTGGTCTTGTAGCAGATATGCAAATTTTGACATTACAAATTGCTGCTTTGGCAAAAATTAGAAAAATGGATCTAAAAAGAGACATTCCTCCAAACACTGTTGCTAAAATGATGTCAAACATGATGTATGAAAGAAGATATTTCCCATTACTTACTCAGGTAATTGTTGGTGGTGTAGTTGATAAACCAATTATGTACACTCTTGATCCTTTAGGTTCTGTGTTACCTGATGATTATGCTGCAGTTGGTACTGGTGCTGAAATGGCATTAGGTGTATTAGATCCTCAGTTTAAACCAAACATGACAAAAGATGAAGCAGTAACTTTAGCAAAACATGCAGTTCGTGCTGCATCCTTAAGAGATTCTGCTAGTGGTGATGGATTAGATGTTTTAATCATCACAAAAGATGGAACTGAAGAATTTACTGAAAGTATAAAGTAATTCTAAATTAGTCGTAAATCGTTTTACCTGTTTCCCAAAATTTATCTGAAATGTAGTGCAGATTTTGTATTACTTCTCCTTTTTCCATATTTTCTAATTCTGAACTTGAAACAACCGATTTTCCAATTGCTATGAATTTATGATGAGTTTCTTCTACTATGCATACTAGTTTATCTTTTTCAAAATCTGTAAATTTTCTAATTCCTGGTCTCATGAGATTTGCTCCTTTACACATGAATTTGACTGCACCCATGTCAACTTCAACATTAGGAAATTTTTCTAAAATTTCTGTTTCTGATAAAAATGGTAGATAATCTTCTCCTATTTTTAAAATTTTTAATTTATTTCCTGTAATAATTTGCGCATCATTCAAAATATGATGCACTCTCACATTTTTCATTTTAGGAAATTCTAAATTCCATTCTTGTGATATTTTTTTAAGTAATGCAGATGTTTCGCTTTTAGAAATTAAATTTGATTTCAATTCTTTGCAATCTCTTGTCTGATATCTAGAAGATCTCTTAGAATGGAACTAGCTGTTTCTGTTCCTCCTGCTCCTTTTCCAATAATTGTTTGAGTTCCAGAGTGCTCTGATGTGAATGCTATTGCATTTAATGTACCATTTACTCCTAAAGGATCCTCTTTTGGTATCTCTTTTGGACTAACCATTAATTCCTCATCACAAGAGGCAATTAATTTCAATACCGAATTATTTTTTTCTGCTTTTTTAATATCCTCAATTGTAACTTTTCTAATTCCTATGCATTTAATGTCTGGCATGGTGACTTTCATTCCCATTATCCAGTTTGCAAGAATGACTAATTTTGCAGCAGCATCTAATCCGTCTAAATCCAATGCTTCATCTGCTTCGACATATCCCTTATCTTTTGCATCCTTTAATGCCTCATCAAATGATAATCCTGTGGCCATATTTGATAAAATATAATTTGTTGTACCATTAAGAATCCCATTAAACGATGTAATTTTTTCTCCTCTTAAACTATTTTTTGCATAATCCAAAATTGGAGTGCCACCACCAACTGTGCCACTGAATCTGAACATTACTTGATTATAAGTTGCTAATTCCATTAATGATGGGAATGCTAATGCAAGTGGACCTTTATTTACAGAAATTACATGCATTCCTTTTTTCATTGCTGTCGTGATATGTGTCATGCCTGGTTCGGCATCTTTGTAATTACTAGCTGTTGTTTCAATTAGGACATCTGCCTCAATGTTTTTTAAAATTTCATTACCTTTCATGGAATTATTTTTTTCTGAATACTTTTTTACTGTTCCAAATTTTTCTTTTACTTGTATTAGTTTATCAAATTTTAATCCTGATTGATCTATGGCACTTCCTTTACTATCAAAAACTGCTAAAACTCTTGGTTTCAATCCGTATTTGGAATACAATTCTTCCTCTCTAGATTCAAATAATTTTATTAGACTTTGAGCAACTACCCCAAAACCACATAGAATGATTCTCAAATTTTTCTCTCCGTATATTGTGTTTTATTGTATTTCATATTATTTCTCTTTGATTCCTTAACCTTAATTGTGTTTTATTAATAATTTTTGAATCAAATTTTATTCAAAATGAATACTATTTGATTATTCATCTTTTTCGTGCTTTAATGAAAGTGAATTAATACAATATCTTTGATTGGTGGGCTTTGGTCCATCATCAAATACATGCCCTAAATGTGAACCACATTTTTTGCAGTTTACTTCTGTTCTTACCATTCCGTAGGTTGTGTCTGAAAGATATTCTATATTGTCTTCTGATACTGGTTGCCAAAAACTAGGCCAACCTGAGCCTGAATCAAATTTTGCATCTGATGAAAATAACTTCTCACCACAACATATGCATTTGAAAAATCCTTCTAACTTTGAATCGTTATATTTTCCAGAAAATGGTGGTTCTGTTCCATGATTTATGCAAATTTCATATTGTTCTGGCGTTAATTCCTTTTTCCATTCTTCTGGATCTTTAACAATTTTTTCTGTCATGATGTGATGTAGTTTTAATGTTATTATAATATTATTTTATTTTTTAATTTTTTGACGTTTTTCTTCAGTTCTTTTTTCTGATTCGAATCTTTCCAAATCATATTCTTTTAGATCCACAAATTTCATAATTTTACTCAGGTTTGGATGAACTTTATTGATTTGATTAAACATGCTTTGTGCAACTCGTCTATAATC
>JACENB010000086.1 GCA_013867245.1 Nitrosopumilaceae archaeon | reverse complement strand
TGGCACCATTTGTCAGTTTTGCACAGCATCTTCATGACACCAACGACAAAAGAGAGATCGTTGTTTTGCATGGCGCAAGTTATGTTGATGAATTAAGCTACAAACAACTTTTGACTGATTTAGAAAATGAAAGTCTTGATAGGGGTAAAGATAAGTGGAATTTCAAATATAGAGCTGCAATCAGTAGACCTCAAGAGTGGACTAATCGTTCATGGATTGGCCATAAAGGTAGAATTGAACAATATTTGAGACCTACTGATAGTGGTAAATCTGCTCTTGAAGAATTAGTTGGTGAAAAAATTACTAAAGAAAATACAATTTTCTATGTTTGTGGTTGGCAAGGAACAATTGATGGAACAATGGATTATTTGAGTAACAAAAATTTTGTCACTGAAAAAAATAAACGTGAAGATGGCAGTTTTGAAGTTAAATTCGAATCTTACGGTTAGATTTTTTCTAACTAAATGATTATCAAATGATTATCATCTGATAATCAATTATTGTGGTTGTGAAAAAATGATTATGTTTAAAACCATCTAAAATTGTGACAAATTATTGAAAAAGATTGAAGCTGTCATCAATCGAAAAAACTATCCAACAATCCGTGAAAAATTAGATACTTTAGGCATAGATATTATCGATAAACGAAATTTAGAAGATAGCAAATTTGTAAGTCAATCAAAAGGTTCCAGAGTGGGAGGTTCTGCTCTTAGATCCACAATGCTTGCAAAAATTGAATTGGCAATGCCTGATAAACAAGCACGAGAAGTAGTAGATATTATTTCCAAAAACTCAGGACTTCCTAAATCTGCACCAAGTAAAATTTTTGTTTTTGAAATGCAAGAATCCATTGAACTCAGTTCCCTTCAGGGTGAATCTGAAACTGAATCAAATACTGATCCTGAGGAAGAATTTTCTGTTGCCCCCAAGTTTGTGACTAAACGTAATAGATTGGTGCCACTTCAAAAAAGAACTCTATACAAATTAGAACAATATTATGACAAACACAGTGATGTCTTGGAATCTGATTACAGAATTCGTTCCTTTAGTGATTTTGTTAATTATTGTATAATGAAATATTTGCCTACCTTAGATAAACAACTAAAGAATCAAACAATTCTTTATGAAGATGTATTGTAAGTAAAATCAATTTTTTGTTTTTACAATTTTTATTTTATACTGTCATCTAATGTAATTTCAATTGCTACTCTTTTTTCATTAGCTCTTTCTTCTCCTGGATATTTTAATTGAGAAATCTTTTCATTTAGTTTTTCATCTGTTACAGGTACAGCTTTTCCAGAAAATTCCATGTTATTGTATTGTATTTTGACTTCTGGATTTGCTATTGAATTTTGATACCAATCCCCATCTGGACGATGTCTTGAAAAATATATTTTTTCATTATACTTTACAGCCCTTAACCACACTGAATGTGGTTTTCCTGTTTTTCTTCCCTTTGTAACTAAGATTGGTCGAAATCTTTCTTCCTTAATTTCCATGTCTATCATACTCTGTCAAGTAATTTAACCCCATTGATAGAAATTTCTGATATTTGATATGATAAGGTAATTTAGCAATAATGAGACATGTCAGTGAAATTAGAAGGAATGCCTGAAAACATAGCCACTGCTGATACCTTTACTGGAAAAAAAGTAATTGATAGAGAAGGAATTCAATATGGAAAGGTCAAACACATACACATTCACCAAGATTCCCTTTCTGTATCTGGTGTAACCATCCATCAAGGATTCAACAAAGATTACTTCCTATCCCATGATTACATCGACAAATTTTCTGATGAGCAACTACTTCTTAGTAGACCTCCTGTCAGAACTGGAATTCCGGTAGTAGATATTGATAGTCATAAAATTGGTAAAGTCAAAAGATTACACAAACATCCAGACACCAATGAATTGGAATCAATTGAGGTAAGCCATGGCTTGATGCATTCAAAAATTTTATCCAAATCAGAAATTTGGGGAATAGGTGAAAAAATCATCTTAAGAATGACTAAAGATGAATTCAAAAATATTGAATGATTCTTTAAAATTCTTTTTTATTATTTTTTACTTTTTTGCACACTTCTCACAAACAGGACTTCCATTCTCTAATGTAATTTCTACATTTGATGAGTGACATTTTTGACATAATCCTTTCATAAATCATCTCTTTAAGATACTCTTTTTAAATTTTGTATGATCGTATCTGATCGAATACTTAGCAATTTATAATTCCCACCGCAGTTGAAGTTATTGTATTCTATCGAAACAAAATCTCTAACAAAATCATTTGGAGATTTAGTTGCAGTAAATGATATTTCTTTTTCAGTTGAAAAAGGAGAAATTTTTGGATTCTTGGGACCTAATGGAGCTGGTAAAAGTACTACCATGATGATTTTCACTACTTTGCTAAAACCGACAAATGGAAATGCCCTTGTTGGAGGCTTTGATGTACTAAAAAATCCAAAACAAGTTCGAGAAAGTATTGGATTTGTACAACAAGAAACTACTGTTGATGAATATCTATCTGGGCGTGAAAATCTCTTATTACAAGCAAAATTAAACCATATCCCAAAAAATGAAATCAATCAGAGAATTGATGAAGTTTTAGACTTAATTGAACTTTCAGATAAACAAGATGAAGCTGTAGTTACATATTCTGGAGGAATGAGAAAGAGATTAGATATTGCTGGAGGTCTTTTACATCATCCAAGAGTTTTGTTTTTAGATGAACCTACAGTTGGATTAGATATTCAAACTAGAAGAAAAATTTGGCAATACATCAAAAAAATTCATACGCAATTTGACATGACAATTTTTCTTACAACTCACTATATGGAAGAAGCAGATAGTCTATGTGATAGGATTGGAATTATAGACCATGGAAAAATCCAAGTAATTGATACTCCTAAAAATATGAAAAATGATCTTGGCAATGAAATAATCTCATTAGTCATTGAAAGTAATAATAATTATGATTCCTTTTTGCTAGAACTTAAAAAAATTGAATTTATTAAAAAAATTAATGAGGATGATTCAAAATTAACTCTTTTTACTTCAAATGGCACTGAAGTAATTCCTAAAATTTTCCAAATATCTTCAGACCTTGGAATCAAAATTAAATCCATTTCTTTAACTCAACCAACACTTGATGATGTCTTTATCTCCTATACTGGTCATGAAATTCGAGATGATGATTCCAAATTTAACAGAAGACGTGAACATGCAAAAATGAAGAGATTACGACAATGAACACGATAGCCTATGATGCATACACTATTTTTTGGAGAGAGTTAAAGAGATACAAAAAATCTCGAAGTGGAGTTTTAATTCGATTAATTCAACCTGCAATTTGGATTATAGTTGTAGGAAATATTTTTTCAGAAACTCAGCCTTTAATTCAGTCCGTGGGATTTGAAGGTGAATATATTGAATTCATGGCTCCAGGTGTCATAATTTTAACTGCAATTTTTACTAGTATTTTTGGCGGTGTTAACACACTATGGGATAGGAGGTATGGTTTTATGAATAAGGCATTGACTTCACCAATTTCACGTTCAGCAATTGCGATTGGAAAAATGTCTGCAATTTCTTTAATTGCTGCTTTACAAGCAAGTTTGATTATTGGAATTGCTTTGGCAATTGGTGTTACGTTTCCAAATCCTCTAATGATAATTCCTATTATGGGAATTGTAATTTTATTCTCATTAGGATTTTCGGGAATTTCTGTTACTTTAGCTGCTACTGCAAAATCTCAAGAAACGTTTTGGGGAATGATCAATTTACTTGGAATGCCATTATTCATGTTGAGTCCTGCATTATTCCCATTGGAATTATTACCTGATTGGCTTGCAGTAGTAGCAAAACTGAATCCTGTTACTTACACCATTTTGCTAGTTAGAGAATTGATGACAGGAGTTTCTGAAGGTGGTGTTCCTATACTGATTAGTGTTGCAGTAATTTTTGCATTTGTTGTTGCAATGGTTGGTATAGCAAGTTATGTTTTCACCAGAGAAGTGAATAAACCATTTTAAAAAATCAATCACTATGTTTTGAAAATATTTTGGCGATCAATTGAAATTTTACCGATCCTCTGTTTCTATATAGAGCAATATACTCTATGTTGTATTTCTTTATCTCTTCATAAAGATTGTAAATTTCATGGGACAATGGTTATCTTGGGTTAAATCCAACGAAAATGAAATTTTACAAATTATTGATGATTTAGGTTCTAAAGCAGTTCAAACTTCTGAAGCACTAAATGAGTACTTAGACGATCTAAAGAGTGTAGAAAAAATGGAAAAAGTTAGAAGGTTAGAGTCTGAAGGTGATGAATTAACACGAAATATCTTTGCTGAACTCAACAAGACGTTCATTACTCCTTTAGATAGAGAAGATATGCAACGAATTGCATCCAAAATTGACGATGTAATAGATTTCATAGATGGTATTGCAGCACGATTATACAGCTACAAAATTGAATCTCCTCC
>JACENB010000052.1 GCA_013867245.1 Nitrosopumilaceae archaeon | reverse complement strand
GAATATTCCTACTTTTATCAATGAAGATAAACAAGCTAAATTTGGAGAAAAAATTTTTTCCAAAAAGATCAAAGGCAAGTTATCCAATGTCATTTGTCTTTGGTTTAGCTTTTGCAGCAGGTTGGACTCCATGTGTAGGACCAATACTTGGAAGCATACTTACACTTGCAGCAACAACACCATCTGTTGCATTTAACTTGCTACTAGTGTACTCTTTAGGACTAGGAATTCCATTTATCCTAATTGGAGTGTTTTACTCTAGAGCAACCAGGATAATTCGTTCAATGAATAAACATCTAAAGTATTACAACATAATTTTAGGAGGATTCATCATATTGTTAGGAGTTTTGGTATTTACAAACCAGCTAGCATATATTGCAAACTTTCCTCTACTCAATGAATTAATTCTCTTAGGGTGATTAAATGAAGTCGGAAATTAAAACAGCAATTATTCTAGTAGTCGCAATAGGAGTGGGAATAGTAGCAATAAGCGTGGCATTCTCTACGCTTGACCAGGCCAGTGTTGCTAACATAGGAGGGGATTCTACCCAGATAAACAAATCAGGATTCAAGAAAGCACCAGACTTGGTAGGAATTGCGCACTATCTGAACACAACTCCTGAGGAACTAGCCCAAAAAATAGAAGGAAAAGTTGTGTTGTATGACATCTGGACATATAGTTGCATTAATTGTATCAGAACATTACCATACATTACAGCATGGGATGACAAGTATGCTGAACAGGGATTGTTAATTATTGGAGTTCATTCTCCTGAATTTGAATTTGAAAAAGTTCCAGAAAATGTACAAATGTCAATTGAAAAACATGGAATCAATTATCCTGTTGTAATGGACAACGACATGGAAACATGGGATGCATTTGAAAACAGATACTGGCCAAGAAAATACATTGCAGATCATGAAGGTTACATCAGATATGATCATATCGGAGAAGGCGGATATCAAGAAACTGAAAAAATCATTCAACAACTTATCAAAGAAAGATCTGACGCATTAGGAATTCAAATGATAACTGCTTCTTCACTAGTTGATATTGAAGAGTTTGAACATACTTTGTTTAGAACTCCTGAATTGTACTTTGGATACTACTTTGCACAAAATAGAAACCAATTAGGTAGTGAAGAAGGATTCCAACCAGAAAAGATAGTAACATATCAAGAACCAGAAAAAATAGAATTACACAAGTTCTATCCGACAGGAACATGGAAAAATCATCAAGACAGTATGGAATTAGTTTCAGAGAATGGAGAGATAAAATTACTGTATAATGCAAAAGAGGTAAACATTGTCACTGCAAATAATGCAGAACTTGAAATTTATCTGGACGGAGAACCACTTTCAAGTAAATACGCGGGACAGGATATTACATCTGAAAATATCCTAAGTGTTTCAGAACCAGGACTATACAATATTGTAACAAGTGATGATAGCGCATCTCATATTATGGAGATTAAGGTCAAAGGTAAGGGGTTCCAGATATTCACATTTACCTTTGGATAGTGTAACTGCAACTATCTGTCACTCCAGTGACACCATGTAGGGTGACAAATCTCTTTAAAGCAAAATTTTTGACCAATATCGAGAATCAAACATGCTAAGTAACTCTTGGAACAAAACACAGGGAGAAAGCATTTCCCAAAAAGTTATGGGAAAAGTAAAGCCTGATGAGCCACTAAAGAACAAAATTGACTTTGCACAGAAAAAATTACAATTTCAAATCTCAAAATTAGAAGGAATTAATGAAAAATTACGAGTAAAACATGATCAAATTTTTGAAAAAATAGTAAACGCACACAAAAGTAACAAGAATGCATACGCACAAGCATATGCAAATGAACTAGCACAAGTTAGAAAGATGAAAAACATGGTCAGCGGTGCTAAACTTTCAATGGAACAAGTCAAACTCAGACTTGATACTGTATCAGAATTAGGAGACGTTGTAGTTACACTCAGCCCATGCATGTCAATCATCAAAGGATTAGCCCCATCACTTAACGGAATCATGCCAGAGGCAAATGCATCAATGCAAGACTTGTCATCAATCCTTGGAGATGTAATGTCAGGCTCATCAGTGGAGTTAGGCGATACAATGAGTGTAGGTCCAGAAACCAACGCAGATACATTAGCAATCTTAGAAGAAGCACAAGGAGTTATTGCAGGTCAAACCAAAGCATCAATTCCAGATGTTCCAGACTCTCTCAAACAACAAATTGTTGAGAGAAAATCTGATATTTTCATTTAGATTTCTTTTTGCTTTTTAGAACTAAGATTTTCTTTATTCTAGAAATTGTAGGATAACTGTATCCTCGTCGTCTATAGTTTGCAATCATCATCTTCCAATTTTTTAATCTCCACTGAGCTTGTTCAGTAGTAACAGAATGAACTTCTTTTTGGATAATACTTTTTCTTCCAACCTTTAGAGTTCCTGCATCTTTGGCAGACCACCTATTTTTAGCAAATTTTAGTCCCGTAAGAATTTCATCTACAGGCATTTCTTTGAAATAATCTTTGAGTTTTTTTAGTTCGGCATCTGTTGGTTTTTTAGAAATTGGTAACTCAATCGTTGGTTTTGCCATGAATCATCTAATTTGTCATGTCTTAAGAAAATCTTGATAAATCAGAATTAACTAAAGATGGAAATTATTGAGTCAACAAGGAAGTGGAACAAGAGCATTTTTGCACAATGTCATATACATTCCCGAACCAAGTATTATTGCCGCAAATGCTGCCAATGGTACTAAAATAAACAAATTAGTTTTCATTCCCATGATCAAAATTACAATAATGAGTATAAAATTGTCACAGTTTTAATCAACCGTGATAGTGAAGGTACCTTTAGTTTTTGGATCTTGTAAGAGAGAAACCATTTCTCGAGGTAACAAATCAGATGCTTTATCGCATTTTACAGCTAGAGTTCTAGGACATACAAAATCACTTTTTCTAATTACAATGTCCTCATCATGAGTAAGTATGAGATCAGGATGACCTTTTCCTTCCACAGTGAAATTGTAATCACCAACATCGATTGAAAACGTAATTTTTGAATCAGAATTCTTGAGTTTATCTTTTAGATCTTTAGGTAAATCTGCACATGCGTAATTTGCGCTCACCCCAACTATACAATCACCTTGAGGTGTCAAATGAGACTCTTTTGTAATCTCTATAGTTTTTTGGTGATTTGATCTAATATTTTCGTGTCCTGAAAATTCAATTTCGAATCTCACGGCAAATTAGATAGGCTAGACTTAAATTAAACTTTCAGAGCATTTGAATCAAATGCTTCCTGCACAACAAGGTTACGACAGAGCAATCACAGTATTCTCCCCAGATGGCAGATTATACCAAGTCGAATATGCAATTGAGACTGTAAGAAGAGGAACAATTGCAGTTGGTGTCAAATGTAAAGATGGTGTTGTAATAGCAGTTGAGGAAAAACCAAGAAAATTACAAATTTCTAAAACCGCACAAAAGATTTTCCAAATCGATGATCATGTCGGAGTTGCAGCAGCAGGATATATTCCAGATGCAAGAAGTCAAGTTGACAATGCAAGATTCTTTTCTCAAAGTAACAAAATGATTTACGATGAACCAGTAGAGGTCGAAACAATTGCTAAACATTTAGCTGATCAATCTCAACAATATACCCAATATGCAGGTGTAAGACCATTTGGTGTTGCATTAATTCTTGGAGGAGTTGTTGGAGGTAAACCACAATTGTATTTGACTGACCCAAGTGGAACATACATCTCTTATGATGCAATTGCAATTGGTTCAGGTTCTGATCAAGTAACTGATTTCCTAGAAAAAACATACAAGAATGATCTTTCATTAGATGATGCAGCAGCATTAGCATGTGCAGGAATTTATCTATCAAGTGAAGACAAAGAAGGAACTGGTCACATCAGAATGGCACACATGAAAACAGAAACTGGTTTGTATGAAATAGTTTCAGACGAGCAGATTGCAAATTATGCAAATACTGCAAAACAAAATTATCCACACGACAAAAATTAATTATTTTATCTGTTTGTGAGACTCGATTATATTGAAATTATCTGTTGCAATCCCTGAATCTTCTCTATCAGATGAATCATTAAAGATAGACAAGACTAGAAAAATTTCAGTCTTAGCAAGAGCATGTGCAATTTTTAAAATTGAGACAATCTATGTCTATCAAGAAGGAGACAATAAACAAGATGGGAATCTTATGGTGATGATTCTAAAATATTTAGAAACACCACAGTTTTTGAGAAGAAGATTGTTTTCCAAAGTAAATGATTTAAAATTTGCAGGGGTGTTACAGCCATTAAGAATACCAAGTCACGTCACACCTGCAAATCCAAAGAAGATTGTCAAAGGAGACGTAAGAGAAGGCATAGTTGTAGGGGTTAAAGGAAAAAGATTTGTCGATGTAGGAATTAACCAATTAATTCCATTTTTTGGTAAGACACCAATGGGAAAAAGAGTAACAGTACAATTCAAGGAAGGGCATCCAAATTTTTCAATTAAAGAAATCAACAGAAATGAAACACCAGACTATTGGGGATACACTGTAAAAGAGAGAGCAAACCTATTTTCACTGTTATCAGAATGGAAAGGAAACATCATTCTTACATCAAGAAAAGGTAAAACTGCAACAAAAGAGCAGATTGCAAAATATACAAAGTCAGATCAGCCAACACTGGTTGTCTTTGGCTCTCCGGAGAAAGGAATCCATGAGATCCTGGGAGGCAAGATGAAAAATGTTCAAAATGCAAAGTCTCTGAACTTTTTCCCAAACCAAGCTACACAAACAGTACGTCTAGAAGAAGCATTACTAGGAACACTATCCATAATTAACGCACAAAGTGTATCATAATCATGGCAGAAAGAAAAAATTTTTTGTTGTTGGCAATAGGAGTTGGAGCTGCTGGAATTATTATTGGTACAATTACGATTTGGAATATGTTAAACGAAATTCTAAATCCTTAATTTTAGGCACAGTCCGTTAACCAGTATTTTTTTTGTGGTTAACCAAGTCTCACATGGTTTAATAGAGGGCAATCGATGATGCGTTTTAGTCATGGGTGCTAGAAAAAGACATTCACCACGTAGAGGAAGCCTTGCGTATTCACCTAGAGTACGTGCTAAAAGCATGGAGGCTAGAATCAGAGCATGGCCAAAATTAGATTCAGAAGAGCCAAAAATTTTAGCTCATTGTGGTTTCAAAGCAGGATGTGTTCAAATTGTCAGTATTGATGATCGTGAAAAAGTACCTAATGCAGGAAAACAACTAGTAAGTCTTGGAACAGTTCTAGTTACACCACCAGTTTTGATTTTAGGAATTAGAGGTTATTCAAAAGATCATGACGGACACCATGCAGAGTTTGATGTTTATGCCGAAGACATTCCAAAAAGTATCGCTAAAGAAATTTCATTAAAGAATAAACAAGAAAATGCAATTGATAATGCAGAAAAAAGTTTGAAAAAGATTAAAGAGATTTTTGCAATTGTTGCAATATCCCCAAGTGCTGCAGGACTAGATCAAAAGAAACCATACATCTTTGAAGCTTCAGTAAGTGGAGGAGACATTCCAAAACAATTTGCACATGTTAAAGAATTACTTGGAAAAGAAATTAAGATTGATCAGATTTTCGAAACCGGTGCAAGCGTTGACGTTGCTGCAATTACAAAAGGTAAAGGATGGCAAGGTGTTTTGAAAAGATGGAATGTAAAAAAGAAGCAACATAAATCAAGAAAGACAGTTAGAGAAGTTGGTTCACTTGGTCCAATCTCACCACAAAGTGTCATGTACACAGTTCCAAGAGCAGGACAATTTGGATTCCATCAAAGAATCGAATATGATAAAAGAATTATGATTATGGGTAACACTGATGAGGATAAATTAAAAATTAATCCAGATGGCGGATTCAAACACTTTGGATTAGTTAAAGGAGACTTTATTGTTCTAAAAGGTTCAGTTCCTGGAGCATATAGAAGATTAATCAAACTAAGAAGTCAAATCAGAAATGTTCCAGACAAAGTCAACAAGCCAAATATCTTGGAGGTAGTGGTATGACCAAAGCAGCAGTATACACAACAACTGGAACAAAAGACGGAGAAGTAGAATTACCAGCAGTATTTTCCACACCATTTAGAAGAGAATTGATTCACAAAGCTTTCACTAATCTCACATCACACAAATTCCAACCACAAGGAAGACACCCAACTGCAGGACAAGATGTAGTTGCAGATTCCAATGATCCACCAACAGGTCAAGGTGTATCTCGTGTTGCAAGAGCACAAGGCGGAGGTGGTGGAAGACAAGGACAAGGTGCAGAAGTTGCATCAACAAGAGGAGGAAGACAAGCACATCCACCTATTGTCGAGAAAGTAATTTACAAAAAATTAAACAAAAAAGAAAAGAAATTAGCATTATGTTCTGCAATTGCTGCAACTGCATCAAAAGACAGAGTAGAATCAAGAGGCCATAAAGTAGAAGGAATTGAATCATTCCCAATTGTGGTTTCAGATGATATAGAATCAGTTTCTAAAACAAGCGAAGTATCCAAAATACTTGATTCATTAAAACTAACACAAGATGTACAAAGACTACAAGCAAGAAAACCACGTTCTGGTCAATCAAGACTAAGAGGAAGAAGCAAGAAAGTAGGAAAGAGCGTATTGTTTGTAACTAAAGATGCATCAAATATTTCAAAAGCAATTGGAGCACTACCAGGAGTAGAGGCAACAAGTGTCAAAGATTTGAGCGTACTAGATTTAGCTCCGGGTTCAGACCCAATTAGATTAACCGTTTATTCCAAATCTGCAATCGAAGAAATTGGAAAGATAAAATCAACACATCTAGAGGTAATGGCGAAAGTACAATGAATGTAGATCAAGCAAGTAAAATCATAATCAAACCATACATCACTGAAAAGACATTTGCAATGGTTGAAAACGAAAGTAAGATTTGTTTCATCGTAGAGAGATCAGCAAGCAAACCACAGATTGCTGATGCAGTTAATACACTATACAATGAAAAAGTCACTAACGTCAACACAGCAAGAACAATTTACGGTAAGAAAGCATTCGTCCAGTTCGAAAATACAGAAAAAGCAAGAGACCTCGCAACAAAGATAGGAATGCTATAATAGGGAGCTAGAAGGTGAAGAACAAAAATGGTTAAAGAGTTTTCATACAGAGGAATTCCAAAAGAAGAACTTGACAACATGTCATTAGAGAAATTATTCCAATTATTCAATGCAAGACAAAGAAGATCTCTTACCAGAGGAATTAACGACGGTAAAAGAAAACTAATCGAAGAGATCAAAGCAGCAAAAGCAGGCAAATTAAAAAATCCAATCAAGACTCACGTTAGAGATTTGATTATCCTACCATACATGGTAGATGTTACAGTAAATGTTTTCTCAGGAAAAGAATTCAGACCAGTTACAATCAGAACAGAAATGATTGGTCATTATTTGGGAGAATATGTCATAACAAACAAGAAGGTTTCACACGGTGCACCAGGTGTCGGCGCATCAAGATCCAGCCTCTATGTACCATTGAAGTGATTATTATGGGTAGATTCGGTTACGCTTTCCAAAATTATGACGCAACAAGACATGTACGCTCTTCAGTAAGAGAAAAAGACATGTCACATAAACACGCTAGAGAAGTTGCAGTTGCAATCAAAGGATTGTCAATTGAAAAAGCAAGAGATTACTTGCAAGCAGTAATTCACAAAGACAGAGCTGTTGCATTTAGAAGATACAAGAACCAAGTAGGACACAAAGGAGACCCTGGTATGATGGCAGGACGTTACCCACAAAAAACAGCAAAAGAATTCATCAAAGTTTTAGATAATTTAGAATCAAATGCAGAATACAAAGGCATGGATTTAGATAGATTAAAGATTGTAAACGCAACTGTTCACAAAGGAGTAATTGTAAAAAGATTCATCCCAAGAGCAATGGGAAGAGCAACTCCAAAGAACAATGTATTAACACATGTCGAGTTGGTGGCTCAGGAGATTTAGAAATGTCATCTGTGAAAAACGTAATCAAAGACAACTACAATATGATGCTACTCAAAGATTATCTTAGAGATGCAATCAAAGAAGCAGGATTTTCACATGCAGAGATTTCAAAAACACCAACAGGTACCAGAGTTGCATTACATGTAACAAGACCAGGAATAGTTATTGGAAGAAAAGGTTCAGGAATTAGAGACCTTACTGACAAATTAGCAACAGACTTTGGACTAAAGAACCCACAAATTTCAGTAGTAGAGATTGAGAAACCAGAACTATCACCAAGTGTGATGTGTAATAGAATGGCTTCACATCTTGAAAGAGGTACAGCATTTAGAAGAGCAACCATGTGGACACTAAAACAAATAATGGAAAATGGCGCAATGGGAGTTCAAATTACAATCTCAGGTAAACTAAGAGGTGACCGTTCTGCATTTGAAAAACACACAGCAGGAATTTTACCAAGAGCAGGTCATCATGCAGAAGTAATTGTTGCAGAAGACATTGCACATGTCAACACCCCAATGGGATTAATCGGAATTAGAATTAGAATCGCTAGAAAAGAAAAATTTGTTCCAGAATTTGAAATGAAGATTGAGAAACCAAAGAAAGCAAAACAAGTCAAAGATGCAGAAACAGGTAAGATGAGAGACGAAACAGCAGCAGAAAAGAAGGCAAGAACTGAATCTGAACAAATTGCAATGGAAGAAGAAAAGATGAAAGAACTTGAAACATTAGAAGAAGAGGAGGCACAACTCAAATGACCAGAATCAGTATGAAGACAATTAAACAACTAAATGAAAAAGATCTAAAAAGCAAGATCCAAGAATCAAGAAGTGAACTTGCAAAACTTAGAGTAGATGCCGCAAAAGGTACACTAAGAAAAGAAAGTGGAAAACTAAAACCACTGCGCCACGACATCGCAAGAATGCTTACTAGAGTAAACGAGATGAAGAAAGAGAAATGATCACAGCAGACAATATTACATCACATGAATTTATCGGATTAAACACCGAGATTGTACAATCAACCAACCCTCAAGTAATAGGATTAAATGGAAGAATTGAAAATGAAACAAAATCAATGTTTACAATTAACACAGAAAATGGAATGAAAACAATTGCAAAATCAACAAGCAATTGGAAATTCTCAATTGATAATAGCGACGTTATTGTCGAGGGTTCAAAAATTGCAAAAAGACCATTTGATAGAATTGGAGGAAAGGCATGACTAGAAACATTGGATTAAAAGTAAAAGAACCAAAGAGAGAATGCACAGATAAACACTGTCCATTCCACGGAGAATTGGCAATCAGAGGAAAACTCTTTGATGGTAAGGTTACTGGAAGCAAAGCAAAACAAACAATCACTTTACAAAAAGATGCACCAATTTACTTTAACAAATTCAAGAGATATGCAAGAGGAAAGAGTAGTATTCATGCCCACGTTCCAGGCTGCATTGATGTTGAATCCGGAGACAGTGTATTGACTGCAGAATGCAGACCAATATCAAAATCCGTATCATATGTTGTTGTGGAGGTTAGATCATAATGGCAAAACAAGCAGGTAAAGGAGTAGAAGAATTCCGTCCATATGTAACTAAAGTAATTCCAGTTGGAGCTAACATTGTATGTGCCGATAATTCTGGCGCAAAAATTTTAGAAGTAATCAATGTTCCAAGACACAAAACAAGAGCATCAAGACTTCCTTCAGCATCAGTTGGAGACTTTTGTAATGTTGTTGTAAAGAAAGGACCAGCAGAATTAAGAAAACAAGTGTATGGTGCAGTTATAATTAGACAAAAATATCCAGTTCGCAGATTAAACGGCGTAAGAGTTTGTTTTGAAGACAACGCAGCAGTGTTGATCACTCCAGAAGGAGAAACAAAAGGAACAGACATCAAAGGACCAGTAGCAGCAGAAGCTTCAGAGAAATGGCCAAGAGTAGCTAACTTGGCATCAATGGTGGTATAACAAAATGAAACCAACTAAAATGCGTAACAAGATGATTTATCGTGCATCTTACCAAACAAAAAGCAAACAACTTGGAAGTGCACTATCAAAAGATCTTCATAAAAAATATGGAAAGAAAAGTGTTAGAGTAATCGAAGGTGATAGCGTAACAATTCTTAGAGGAGAATTCAAAGGTGTAGATGGCAAAGTTGCAGAAGTATCTACAGCAAAAAGCAGCGTTGCAATTGAAGGGGTAAAGAAAGAGAAAACTAAGGGAGATAAATTCGATGTATTCATTCACACCTCAAACTTAGTTGTTACATCATTAAACACAGATGACAAATGGAGAATGGCAAAACTCGAGGGTAAAGACCCAAGAAAGCAGCCTAAGGTAGCACCAAAAGCAGAGGAAAAGCCTGCCAAAGAAGAGACTAAAGAAACAAAAGTGGAGAAAAAATCCGAAAAAAAGGAGAATGATGAATAATGGTAAGTATTTCAGGTAGTAAAAAACTCAAACGTCAAATGGCACCTCAGTTCTGGGGAATTGCCAGAAAAGACAAGAGATTTGTAATTACAGTAAGACCAGGACCACACAAAAAACATCATTCAGTACCAACAGCAGTATTTCTTAGAGATATGCTAAAAATTGTTACAAGTCTTAGAGAAGCAAAGACTGCAATCTATTCTGGCAAAGTAAAGATTGATGGTGTTGTTAGAAAATCACTACACCATGCAATTGGATTGATGGATGTAGTTGAATTAGAAAATGTTTCAGATGTTTATCGTCTAGTTCCAACAGATGGTAAATTACTCAAACCAATCAAAATTAACGAATCAGAAAAAACAAAAAAACTCGTAAGAGTTACAAGTAAAACTACAATCAATAAAGGAAAAATGCAAATTGGATTCCATGATGGTCGTTCAACAATTTCAGATACCAAAGTAAATGTTGGTGATGTGTGTTTGATACAAGTACCAGAACAAAAAATTCTTGAAGTAATTAAATTAGAACCAGGTAATAACGGACTAGTAACACGTGGAATTAACGCAGGACAAATCGGAAAAATTGAAAGTATTGAAGAAGGTACATTCATTCTTCCAAAAAGAGTCATCCTATCATTAGGAGATAGAAAAATCGAAATTCCAGCAGACATCATTATGCCAATCGGAAAAGAGGAACCAGTAATTCAATTAAAGTGATAATATGTCTCAAACAACAGAATCCCCAATGAAAAAAATCTCATTAGAGAAAGTAGTTCTCAACATGGGAGTAGGTAAATCAGGAGATGTAATTGAAATTGCAAGTAGAGCACTAGAACAAATTTCAGGTAAAAAACCAGCAGCACGCAATGCAAAAGAAACACAAAGAGATTGGGGTGTAAGAAAAGGAGAACCAATTGGAGTTGCAGTAACAATTCGTGGTGATGATGCTATAGCATTATTGAAAAGATTGCTTGAAGCAAAAGGCAACACAGTAAATGGAAGAGCTTTTGATAACTTTGGAAATTATTCATTTGGAATTAGAGAACACATCGATATCCCAGGTGTAAAATACGAACCATCAATTGGAATCTTAGGTCTTGGAATTTCGGTTACACTAACTAGACCAGGATATGGAATTAGAAAAAGAAGTAAACACAAAGCAAGTGTTGGAAAATCTCACATTATCACAAGTCAAGAAGCAAAGGATTATCTAGCAAAAGAGTTTGGAGTGACGGTAGCATAATGGCAAAAGATAGATCATACGAATTTACTGGAAGAAAAAAGCACGACTTTGGCAGAGGTTCAAGATGGTGTAAAAGATGTGGAGATTATACAGCAGTTATTCAAAAATACGATTTAATGATATGCAGACGATGCTTCAGAGAAGTAGCAACATCTCTAGGATTTAGGAAAAATCGGTGATAAAATATGCCAGCAACTAACATTTTAGCAAATCTATTCGTAACATTGTACAACAATGAAACAAGAAGAAAAGGCGAATGTACTATTCTTCCAACTTCAAAATTAGGAATTGAAGTACTCAAAACTCTTCAAAAAGATGGATACATTGGAGAATTTGAACACATTGACGACAAAAGAGGAGGTAAATTCAAAATCAAATTATTGGCAAAAATCACAAAGTGTGGAGCAATTTCACCAAGATTCAAAGTAAAAACAGACGAATTTAACAACTGGGAACAGCAATACTTGCCAGCATATGACAGAGGAATGCTTCTAGTTACAACTAACCAAGGAGTAATGTCTCATCATGAAGCATCTCAAAAAGGAATTGGAGGATTTTTGATAGGATATGTCTACTAGTCAACTAGAAAAAATGCAAGACCAGGTAGATATTCCTGAAGGAGTAACAGTTACACAAAACAAAAACATGTTATTGTTTGAAGGACCACTAGGTAAAACATACAAAAATTTCAGAAACATTCCAGTAAAAATCGAAATTGCAGATGGTAAAGTAAATCTCAAAACAATTGGTGAGAGAAAAAGAGATTATGCAATTTTACATACTGCAAGATCAATTATCAGAAATATTTGTGAAGGTCTTGTAGAGGGATACACAATCAAAATGAAGGTAGTCTTTGCACACTTTCCAATTACAGTAAAAGTAGAAGGTAAAAAAATTCTAATTGAAAACTTCCAAGGTGAAAGAGCACCAAGAAGTACACACATCATGGGAAATACAAAAGTGGTTCCAAAAGGTGAAGATGTAATTCTTACTGGAGAAGTTTGGACAGACATTACACAAACTGCAGCAAATATTGAATTAAAAACTAAAGTAAAGAACAAAGATCATAGAGTTTTCCTAGACGGTATCTACGTCTATGAGAAGAAAAAAGGCATAGAAAAGTAAATCATAGTTTTTCTAATGACCCTAGACCCTGAGTTTACTAAACAAACAACAGACTTAATCACACAAACCTTAGAATTATACAAAAAATCAGGAGCTTCCCCAAGAGTTGGAGAAATTTGGGATTGTGAAAAAATTGGAGATTTTTTGTGTGGTTTCTTTGTTGGGGAAATGGTCGGTTCAGCACTTAGCGCATTTCAAGTTGTGCATCAAAGGGAACCTACAGCAGATGAGCACTTGGAAATAATTGAACTAGTAGAGAGTCATTCAAAAGAAATCAAAGAATTTTTTGCCAAATTTAACTAAACTACCTATCAACTTTGGTCTAAATTGTATAGTCGCAAGGATTAAATCACTTTTGCCAAGGTACAAACATGTTGCCGCCCTAGCTCAGCGTGGTAGAGCATCCGACTGTTAATCGGACGGTCGTCAGTTCAAGTCTGATGGGCGGCGCCACTTATTTCTAAACTCGAGTTTTGAAACATTTTGTTTTGATACTTGTGACATAATTACCAGTCCAGATAAATAATATTTCTAAATTCGAATTTAGAAATATTGATCGGTTGACAGTAATTGGTTTACACTATTAGACAACATAGATCTAATAGATGATCGCACATTTAGAATAATGCAGGAGGTTTACATTGGTCAGAACTAGAAGGGCCAACAGATATTGTGTTGATTGTGGCGCAAGACTAGTGTATTACCCTAGATTATCAAATCCTAAAGCACCAAATGAACACAGAGTACTAGTTTACGCATGTCCAGATTGCACAGATGACTTTGAAAAACCAAAAATGTTCTCAATTAAACGAAATCAAGTAGAAGATCCATTAGAAACTGTTGAGATAGAAATAACACAGTTACAGAAAAAAGCAGCTACTGCAAAATAATTTTAAGAAAATGTCCTATCCAGAAAGACCAAGGAGCAACCTATGGTTTTTGTTGCCAATATTTTTTGGAATAATTGGAGGAATTATCGCATATTTTATTTTGCGTAATGATGACCCAAAAAAAGCAAAAAATTGTTTGTATCTAGGAATTGCATTAATGGT
>JACENB010000128.1 GCA_013867245.1 Nitrosopumilaceae archaeon | reverse complement strand
AACTAACTACAGATAATGTTATTATTATCTCTATTTGAATTCCGATTAGATTGGGCCAAATAATTTTCCTCAGACACGGTCAGGCAAAAAATAACACTGAACGAATATTGGCAGGTAGAACAGAAGGTGTACCTTTAACTGATGTTGGCGAACAGCAAGCACAACATACTGCTGAACTACTTGAACACATGAACATCTCTGCAATTTACTCTAGTCCAATCCAAAGAGCAAAACATACTGCAGAAATTGTTGGAAAACATAACTCTCTTGATGTATCAATTGATGAACGACTAATTGAACTTGATATGGGAAAATTCACTGGCATGGCATATGATGAAATTTTCAATGATCATGGAAATGTCTTTATGAAATTCTATCAAGGTGATCTTGAAATTGCTCATAATGGTGTAGAAACTTTTGATCAAGTCAAAAAAAGAGTTCTAGGAATTGTAGACCATGTTCTTGAAAAACATCCTGATGAGAATGTTGTATTGGTTACTCATATGGATCCAATCAAGGCAATGCTCTCAACAGTAGTGGATTTGTCTCCTACAAACCTCTTTGAGTTAATAATAGCAAATGCATCCTTGAATCTCTTTAGAGAAAATAATAGAAAGTTCTCGATTTCCGGACTTAATGTAATGCACCCAACTCGTTTCGATCAGGGTTGGTAGCAAATAATCTTAAAAACTTTTAAATAGAAATCAAAGGTCACGACAGTCATTCACGATGAAGGGTATAGTCGGGTTATTCTTAGTATTGGCCGTTATGGTAATCGTTCCTGCAGTAGAATATGCATTTGCTGCTGGTGCCGAACCTGGTGAATATCTTGATCGTAGAGTAGTAATTTGGAACCTGTTCTTTAGAATGATGACTATAGCATTTGTCGTAGGTGCAGTTGTATCTGGTACTATGATTTGGCAAGTCTGGAGATTCAGAGAATCTCATCCAAAAGCAAAACCAACAGCATATGAGGGGACTGACTGGTAGAAATGGCTGGACACTCTAATTGGCCTGAATGGATTTACGTTGGTGTCGTAGTTGCTATCATGTGTTGGGTAGGTGCTGAAGCTTGGGAAGCAGAAAGACTAGTAGAGCATGTTCCAGAAGGCGCTGAAATTATCAAAGTAACAGGACAACAATGGTTCTGGACTTTTGAACATGAAGATGGTACTAAAGAAATTGGTGAATTACATGTTGAAAAAGGCAAAGCCTACAAATTTGAAATTCATTCAACTGATGTAAATCACTCTTTTAACATTCACGATTATGTTGTTTTAATGGATGCAATTCCTGGTAGAGTTAACACCGTATGGTTTGCACCTGATGCAGTTGGAGAACATGATATTCAATGTAGAGAATATTGTGGATTAATTCACTATAACATGCGTGGAACATTAATTGTGGAGGAGCCACACTCTTGATAACGCTTTTATCCATATTACTGGAGGGAATTAACTAATGGTTCTAGAATTACAAAAACCACGTCCAATTTGGCAAATAATGTTCTCAACCCATCACACTGATGTAGGTTTACTTTATCTTATCATGTCCCTAGGATTCTTGTTCTTAGGAGGTGCATTAGCACTTGCAATCAGAGCTGAATTGTTCTTACCAGGAGCACAAATCATTGGTGATGCAATGACGTTTAACAGAATCTTTACAGTTCACGGAACTACTTTGATCTTCTTATTCATCATACCCTTTGCATCTGCTGTTGGTAACTACTTTGTTCCAATCATGGTCAGATACAAAGACATGGCTTATCCAAAACTTAACGCAATCGCATTTTGGATGATTCCTCCATCAGGCGCACTCATCTGGTTAGGCTTTGCAGACTTTACTTGGTACGCAACACCTCCATATTCTATTATCAGTGCTCCAGGTCCAGCAGCAGACATGTGGATATTTGGACTAAAGATTTTAGGCGTATCCTCAATTCTTGGTTCAATCAACTTTGTTGTTACAATTCTCAAATGTAAACACCCAGACATGTCAATTGGTCAAGTTCCATTATTGGCTTGGTCATTCTTGTCATCATCATTAATCATCCTTGTCGCAATTCCAACATTTGCAGCAGCATTATTGATGCTCTTAACTGACAGACTAGGTGTTACTGGATTCTTTAATCCTGCAATGGGAGGAGATCCAATTTCATATGCTCACTTGTTCTGGTTTACATTCCACCCTGAGGTATACGTCCTTGTCATTCCAGCTATTGGTATGATGTATGAAATTATTCCAAGATTCTCAAGAAAACCAATTTACAGTTACAATTCTGGTATCTTTGCATTTGTACTATTATCCATTGTCGGCTTCTCATCATGGGCACATCACATGTATGCAACTGGAATGTCATTTACAGAAAAGACAGTATTCATGGTAGGAACTCTTGCAGCAGTTCCGGCATCTGCAATGCACGTCTACAACTTTATTGCAACAATGTGGAACAGTAGAATCAAGTTCTCAACTCCAATGATGTGGGCAATTGGTGGTATCGCATTATTCTTCTCAGCAGGTGCAGGTGGTGTAGCAAATGCCGCAATGCCATTAGACTTTACAACTCACGACACTTACTGGGTAGTTGGACACTTCCACCTCTTCGTTATGGGAACTATTGCATTTGGTTCAATCGGTTATCTTTACTACATGTACCCATACGTAACTGGCAGAATGTACAATGAAACCATGGGTAAGATTCACTTTTTACTATCATTTGTAGGAACCATTCTGGTATTCTTCACACAACACGTACTCGGATTATATGGAATGCCTAGAAGAATCTTTGATTATCCACCAATCCCAGAATGGATTGCAATGAACCAAATCGCATCCATCGGTGCAATGATAATTGGTGTCAGCATGGTTGTCTTCTTAATCAACATGATTCACAGCGCCGGAAAAGGAAAACCAGCAAACCCAGAGGATCCATTTGGTGTTGGAGGCAAATACTATTATCCATTCGAGTCAAAGAACCCATCACATTAGGAGAAAAATGAAATGACTGAAAACCAATTCTATCTAACAACACCTGCAAGAACAGGAAAGATGATGGCAATCATGCTAGGTATCTGTGTTGTAGGTGGAGCAATCTTCTTTTCACTTTGGGATTATTGGATTTCAGAACCTGCTCCAGTTGTTGCAATGATGGCAGGAAGTTCTGACGTCGCAGCACCAGCAGCACAAACTGGAAAGACAATTACATCAGATCTTTCATTTCTTGAATCTGCTGACTTTAGGTCCTTGACATTTAATGCGATGATAGACGAACCTGGAGTAAACCCAACAATTGAGATGAATGTTGGTGATAAAGTAATCTTTAACGTAGTTAATGATGGAAAATCATTCCACGCATTTGGTGTTACTAAAGACACTGAAGGCTTTGGTGGAATCATTCCTGGTTCAGAAGTTGCATCTGCATCTAATCCTCTAAAGGCAGGTGAGAGTGGAACTTCTGAATTTGTTGCAGGTGAAGAGGGAACATACTATTACATTTGTACAGTTCCTGGTCACAGAGAACAAGGAATGGTGGGTGAAATCATTGTAGGTCCAGCCCAAGGTGGTGGTAGTCCTGCCGTTGCAGCACCTCCAACAGGAGTATCTCATGACTTTACTTTGGACTTTGTAGAATCTGATGACTTTAGAACATTAGCCTTTAACGCATTACCTGGTGAGGATGGAAATAACCCTGAAATCCGCGTAAACTCTGGTGATGAAGTAACTATTACATCTAGTAATAACGGTAAATCATTCCACGCATTTGGTGTGGTCGCAAATCCTGAAGACTTTAACAATGTGATTTGGGGCTCTGAAATTGCAGCACCATCTAATCCTCTAAAACCTGGTGAAAGTGGAAGCACTACATTTACTGCCGGTGCACCTGGTACTTACTATTACATCTGTACAGTTCCTGGACATGCATTACAAGGCATGGTAGGTAATTTCATAGTAGAATAATTTTGGCAATTCAATATCTTGCTCTAGCAACAATGATTGTATTGTATTCACTAATGTTCTTAGGTGGATATATTTCAGCAGCTGGATTGGGACTAACTTGTCCTGAATGGCCACTATGTCCAAATGGCATAATGCCTTCTGAAGAATATCTTATTGAATGGATTCATAGATTAGCTGCTGCTACTACTGGTGTTTTGGTTATTGCAACTATGGTTGCAAGTTTTATCAATAAAAGAGCTGATAGAAAAATCAAAATCACAAGTACCCTTGCAACCATATTTGTTATTACACAAATTACACTTGGTGCACTAGTAATTGATACTAAACTGCATGCAGTTCTAGTTGCAATTCACTTGGGAATTGGAATATTGTTGTTCTCAATGGTGTTGTTAACTGCCTTGTTTGCATTTAGAATCTCAAGAGAAACCCCTGAGATTAAAGCCTAGATTTTTTAAAAATTCTTGGAACATAGATGTACAAGAACACTCCTGTCATTGATAATGCTCCTATAGTAATTGCTATGATGAAAATTTGTCCAAACGGACTCTGAGTGCCCATGTTAAACTTGAAAGCAAGTGTTTCTGAATTATTTGGCATATC
>JACENB010000158.1 GCA_013867245.1 Nitrosopumilaceae archaeon | reverse complement strand
TGAATCTTAGTGAATATGAACAAGGATTAATTCCAATTTCTAATCTAACTGGAGATGGAATTGTAAATCTTGAGACTGCATTAAGCAGAATTCTTAATTTAGGTGAGGAGGTAGAAGATTAATTGGTATCAAAAATTACAGTTAAAGCACCATCATCTACGGCTAATTTAGGTCCAGGATTTGATACATTTGGTTTAGCTATAGATGCATTTTATGATAAAGTTACACTCACAAAAACAAAAAAAGGAATTAGCATAATTACAGATGACAATATTCCTACGAATCCAGAAAATAACACAGCTGGATTAGTTGTAAAAAATATGAAAAAGAAATTTAAAATTAAAAATGGAATTGAGATTCAAATCAAAAAAGGAATTCCAGCAGGATTTGGAATGGGAAGTAGTGCTGGATCTGCAGCTGCAACTGCTGTAGCATTTGACAAATTATTCAATCTAAAATTAAGCTCAAATCAATTAGTAGAATTTGCAGGATTTGGTGAAAAAGCCAGTGCAGGAACAATTCATTATGATAATGTTGCAGCATCAGTTTTAGGAGGATTTGTAATAGTTAAAACAAATCCATTAAATGTAATTTCTATTAATTCACCAACCGATCTAAGAATGTGTGTTGCTGTTCCAAAAATTGATGTTCCAAAAAAGAAAACTAAAGTTTCAAGAGGAGTTATTCCTGAAAAAGTGAAATTAGTAGATTCAGTACAAAATTTAGCAAATGCATCTTCAATAGTTGCAGGATTTATGAAGAAAGATTCAGAATTAATTGGAAATTCAATTCAAGATGTCATTGTAGAACCTGCAAGACAACATATGATTCCAGGGTATGAAAAAGTGAAGCAAAATGCACTAAAAGCAGGTGCATTTGGTGTTACAATTAGTGGTGCAGGTCCATCTGTAATAGCATTTTCAAAAAGTTCATTTGATTTGAAGAAAATTTGCTCTGCAATGTCTAAGGGATTTAAATCAAAAAATATCGATTGTCAAACAATTATTTGTAAACCAAGTAAGGGTGCAATACATCAAAAAAAATAATCAAGTGAGAAAATATGAAAAAAGCAGTTATTGTGTTTAGTGGAGGAGTGGATTCAGTATGTGTTGCGTCATTATTAAAATCAAAATATGAGTTATATGGAATTACATTTTCATATGGTCAAAAAGCAAATATGGAAATTAAGGCTGCTAAATCTTTTGCAAAAAAACTTCATTTAAAGGAGCACAAAATTATTGATATAGATTTTATGAAAAATCTTTATGGGAATTCAAATGTTTTAACCAGTAAAAAAAGAAAAATTCCTACAAAATTTGAATATTCAATTGTTGTTCCAATTAGAAATGCAGTATTTCTTTCAATAGCATCTGCATGGGCCTTTACACTTAATGCATCTTTAGTAGTATATGGTGCACATACTGGTGATACAAATTATCCAGATTGTCGTCCAAAATTTGCAAAAAAATTAGAAAATGCATTTAATGAAGGAGAAATAGATGGAATAAATTCAAAATTACGAAAAAATATTGAAATTTGGTCACCGTATAGAAAGGGATTATCAAAAAGTGATTTGTTAAAATCAGGTTTAAAGAATTTAGGTGATTCAATTTTTAAAACTTGGAGTTGTTATGCAAATAAGAAATTCCATTGTGGAATTTGTGAATCTTGTAATAATAGAAAAATTGCTTTTGAAAAAGCAGGAATTAAAGATAAAACAAAATATCTAAAATAATTAAATTATCTTAGAATTTTCTTTTTTAGAATTAGATGTCTAATTATCACATACCAAACCAAAAAGAAGGATGCGAAAATTCCAGTAATCATATAATTATGTTGTTCTGGAGTTAAACCTTCAAATGTATTAGTTATGGAAACTGCTGAGAAAAATGCAACCACAATAAGAATTACACATTCAGCTGCATACCAGATCCAATGTGGAAATGATTCTTTTGGAATGTGGACATATGGATTTGCTTTTCCCATATTGATGGTGAAAAATATTGATTATTTAATTTTTGAGATATTTAAAAAGATGAATCTGATGAGCGTTTTCTAATTAGTGCCAAAATACCCTCTTTTTCTTCTTTATTTTCATAAATTCCTCTAAATGCTGAGGAAGAGAGAGTTGCATCATTTCTTACTCCACGCATCTTCATGCAGAGATGCTCTGCATCAGCAAAAACTGCAACGCCTTTAACTCCTTGAGCATACAACTCATCTGCAATGTTTTTAGTTACACGTTCTTGAATTTGCAATCTTTTTGAGTATTTCTCAACTAATCTAACTAATTTTGATATTCCAAAAACTCTACCATTAGGAGAATAAGCAATGTGAATTTTACCATAAAATGGTAACATGTGATGTTCACACATTGAATAAAACTGAATATCTCGTGCAATCACTACATCTGAATCTTCTGAAAATTGAACAGATAATTCAGAATCTGAATCATAACCACCAAAAATTTCTTTATACATACTTGCAATTCTTTTAGGGGTTTCTCTTAATCCCTCACGTGTTGGATCCTCTCCTACTTCAATGATTAGTTCTCTTACAAGTTTTTTTACGCGTTCTTCGTCCAATTTGTAATTTTATGCATTTTTTCTAGTATTTGAACCTAATCTGGTTTTTAGGCAGGTGCTAAGGCTATGGTGCTCCAATGAATTTATGCAATTGAGGAACCACCTTTACATCAACATAAAATGGAAACACAATATCATACAAATTGAGTAGTAAGTCAAGGGGAGGTTCAGAAATTCCATATGTGGGTTGAATTACAAATCCATGAATGTTATCTTTGGAGATAATTTTGAAAATATCTCCAACTAATTTTTTGAATTCAGTTGGTTGAGTTTTAGAGCTTACAACAATTTTGATAAAAGTTGTTTTTTTAGAATTGACAGAAGATTCAAGACATTTCATTGTATGAGAGATTAATTTTTCATAATGTTCTGAATCTACAAAATCAGAATCTTTTGTTTTGAATTCAATTTTTACAATATCAATAAAAGGTAAAACATGATTAAAACGATCTATATCAAAACATGATGATTCCAAGTATGTAGGAATTTTTTTCATCTGAATATGTTTTGCCAATTCAGCTACAGCTTGATGTTGAATTAGAGGATCTCCACCAGTAAAATTTACTTTGTAAGTTTGGTTTTGTAAATTTGAATCAATTAATTTTGTTGCTTCATCAATTGAATATTCTGTACCAGAATCAAGTGGTAATGATTCTTTTGTATCACAATAAAAACATGTGAAAGGACATCCTGCTAGTCTTACAAAAAGAGTTTTTGTTCCATAAAGAATACCTTCTCCTTCAACTGATGTGAATATTTCAAATAATCTTACTTTCAAGTAATAGTACTAATTTATTTTCATTATTTATTTAATGAGTTTAATCTATACAATTTTTGGTTCTTTTGTATAAAATAATCCTGAAATAAAGAACACTACGCCTAAAATCCCAATGGTACTACCGATTAATTCAATTTGACTTTGTAATTCTCCTTCCATTGGAGACCATAACCAAGCCATTAAAGCACCAACTACAATCATGGGAATACCCACTCCTACAATAATTGATTTTGAGACCATGTTGGAACTCTTTAGAAAATGTATATGAAGCTTATGTTATCTTGACTGAAATTCCAATATTTTTAAGAACCACTTTTAATTCAGAATAGACTGTTTTTGCGTCATTAATTTGATTTTTTGAAAGTAATTCTCTAATTTCAAGAATTAATTCATTTGCCCTATCAATTTCAATTTCATCTCTACCTAGATCTTTTGCTTGCATTAATTTTTGATCAATTTGAACTAGGAATTTCTCAAAGAAATTTTTGATAGAATTAGATTGTTTTTCAGCCATAGAATTACGTATTTCGTTTTTGATAGATTTTATGAGATCCTTTAATTTATCGATATTTTTAGAAGAATCTTCATTTGCATTGATTTGATTACGTATTTCTTGAATTAGTGAGTATGCTGTAGTGAAATTATTACCATTCTGTTCGATTTTATGCTTATTAGAAATTGATTCTAAAGTTTTTACATATTTTTCTAATCTATCAAGTTTAGATTCCAAGTTTTGATTAGACTTTTGTGATACACTGACTACAATGACCTTTTCTGAAGATTGTGAAATAATTCTAGAAATTTGCATAAATGAGTTCATTGCTAAAAGGAAATCTTGTTTAGCTTTTTCAATATCATTATTTGATAATGATTTATCTAATGATTCAACTGCTCTATGACCTTTTTCATATAAAATATTGATATTATTTGGTATTTCATTTTGATATTTTTTATCTAATTGATTTACAATTTGTTTATCTGCTTGTGTAGCTATACGCAAGAGTATGCTTGGATCGTTTTGTCCATATGCTTGATTAGCTAGTGATGGAGAAATTGTACCAAAAATTAAAACAATTATTGCAAATAAGGCTAATTTTTTCAATTATCTTCCTCCATATCCTTGCGTAGTTTTACCAAATTTTGTAAATCTTTCTTTTCTATTTCAATAATACCCTCACGTTCTAATCGTTTTACTGCACGCCACATTGTGGTTCTA
>JACENB010000145.1 GCA_013867245.1 Nitrosopumilaceae archaeon | reverse complement strand
AACTACCACCAATGTAAATAGTAACAAAGTGTAAAAAATCCAGTTAAGCTTATACCTGATTTATGAAGAGCTTGTTTGTGCCAATACAAGATACTCAAGAATTCATCAAAGAACTTGAAAAACAAGGTGAGCTAAAAAGGGTCAAAACAGAAGTAGATCCAGATTTAGAAATTGCAGAAATTTTAAGAAGAGAAATGTATTCCAACGGTCCAGCTGTTCTTTTTGAAAATGTAAAGGGGCACAGCATGCCAGTTTTAGGTAATGCATTTGGTTCAATGAGAAGACTTGAGATAGGACTTGAGATGACAGATTTTACAGAAATAGGCCACCGCATTACAGACATGACAAAAATGGACATGCCATCAGGAATTCTAAATAAGATTAAAAAATTACCAGAACTTTCAAAAATGACAGCATCATTTCCAAAATCAGAGTCCAGTGGATTAGTTACAGAAATTACATCAACAGATGCATCTTTTGACGATTTACCAATTATAAAATCATGGCCTAACGATGCAGGACGATTCATAACATTAGGATTAATTGCAACAAAACATCCTGAAACAGGAGTTCGAAATTTAGGAGTATACAGAATGCAAATCATAGATAAAACACATGCATCAATGCATTGGCAAAAACACAAGAGAGGTGCAAATCACGGAGATATTTCAAAAGACAGAGGAGAGAAAATTCCAACAGCAATAATTTTCGGAGGGGAACCTGCAACAGTTTTTTCATCAATTGCACCAGTTCCAGAAGGATTAGACAAATATCTATTTGCAGGAATTACAAGAAAAGAAGGAATCAAGACAGTAAAATGTAAGACAATAGACTTGGATGTTCCAGCAAATGCAGAAATTGTTTTGGAAGGATATGTAGATCCAGAAGACATCAGAGATGAAGGACCATTTGGAGATCATACAGGATATTACACACCTGTTGAACCATATCCAACATTTACATTAACAGGGATTATGAGAAGAAAAAATCCAGTTTATGTAACAACAGTTGTCGGAAAACCGATTTTAGAAGATGCATATATTGGAAAAGTTATTGAACGTTCATTTTTACCACTTGTTCAAATGTTCCATCCAGAAGTAGTAGATTTCAGCATGCCAGCAGCAGGATGGTTTCAAGGTTTTGCAGTAATATCAATTAAAAAAAGATATCCAGGTCAAGCAAAAAAAGTCATGATGGGTTTATGGGGAATGGGACAATTATCACTAACCAAAATGTTTGTTGTTGTGGATGAAGATATCAATGTACATGATATGGATGATGTTATTTGGGCAATCACAACAAGAGCTGATGCTGCAAGAGATACAACAATTATCAACAACACTCCAACAGATACATTAGATCCAGCATCACCATTAGTCAATTTTGGTTCTAAAATGGGAATTGATGCAACACAGAAAACAAAAGAAGAAGGATACATGCGAGAAATTCAACAACAAGTAAAAGTTGATGAGAAAACAAAGAATCTAGTAGATTCAAAATGGTCTGAGTACGGACTATAATGTACGAATAGGGTTATAGAAATTATCTCTTTCTTCAACTTGATAACCAATTTGATGAATGGCATCAACGATAATTTTATCAGTCAATTCAGTGGAACGAGCACCAGTACAAGATACGACTTCTTCACCAATAAGAGTGCCGCCAAAATCATCAGCACCATATTGTAAAGCAAGTTGTGCCATACCAACCCCATTAGTTAACCACGAAGATTGAATGTGAGGTATTAGTCCATCTAAAACCAATCTAGAAATTGCAATCATTTTCAAAAGTTGAATTCCTCCAGTACCATAATCAACAATACCCTCATCTTGCATCAAAGTATTATTTGGTTCAAAGTTCCAAGGGATGAAAGCCATAAACCCATTAGTCTTTTCTTGTAATTTTACAATTTTTGAAAAGTGCTCCACAATATCATTATTATTTTCAACACTACCATACATCATTGTAGCAGAACCAGGAATACCTAAAGAATGTGCTTCATCCATTATTCTAATCCAATCAGCACTAGAAATTTTCTTAGGACTAATAATTTCTTTAACAGAGTCAGTTAAAATTTCAGCACCTGCACCAGGTATAGATTGTAAACCTGCATCTTTTAATCTAGATAGAATTTCTTTTGTAGATGATTTTTCAACTCGAGCAATCATGTCAATTTCAGATGTAGATAATCCATGTACACCAACAGTCGGAAATTTTTCACGAATCATTTTGAACGCATCCTCATAATATTCAATTTTTAAACTTGGATTGTGTCCACCTTGGATCAAAACCTGACGAATCTTAAACATTTCATAAGAAGTCTTTACACGAGTTTCAATTTCATCAAGAGATAAAGTGTAAGAGTCTTCAGCACCAGGTGATCTATAAAATGCACAGAATTTACAATCAGTGATACAGACATTAGTATAATTCAAAATAATATTATTGACAAATGAGGCTTTGTTGCCAAATTGTTTTTTGGATAAATAACCAGAAACTAATCCCATTAAATGAACATCGTCAGATTCCAGAAGTCTCAAAATATCCTCAGGTCCAGGTCTAACACCGTTAAGAGAATTTTCTAAAATATCTTTAATATCGCTTTTTTGTATCTGCTCAGTAGTCTGACTCAATTACCATTAATCCTTTAGAATTTCTATTTATTCCTTGATAGAATAAATCTTAAAAATTAATGAAGAATACACTAAATTTAAAATATTTTTGAGCATGCAGACGCACGTTATTTTTAAGTAGGGCTGAAAGAACAAAACAAAACATGGTATCAGCAAATGAAATTAGATTAAACAGAATTATGAGAAAAGGCAGAATGCTTTGTATTCCAATGGACCATGGAATTTCAAATGGACCTATTGAAGGACTTGAAAATCCAGCTGATACAATTTACAAATGTGAAGGACATGGATTGACTAGTGTCATCATCAACAAAGGAATTCTCAAATCATTACCAAAACCACCAAAAATTGGAACTTTAGTTCATTTTTCAAGCAGTACAGCATTATCATTAGCACCAAATCGAAAGATGCTTACAGGTACAGTCAAAGAAGCTGTAGCATTAGGAGCAGATGGTGTTTCACTACACATCAACATCGGAGGAAAAGAAGAACCAGAAATGCTAGAACAACTTGGTTTAACAGCAGATCAATGTCACAGATGGGGAATGCCACTTTTAGCAATGATGTATCCAAGAGGTGAAAATATTCCTAACCCACATGATCCAGAAATTGTAGGACATGTTGCAAGAATTGGTGCAGAGTGTGGAGCAGACATTGTAAAAACATTATACACAGGAGACATAGATTCATTTTCAAAAATTGTTAAAAGTACACCAGTTCCAATTGTAATTGCAGGAGGACCTAAAGCTAAAACAGATTTAGATATACTCCAAATGACTGAGGATGCAATTACAGCAGGAGCTAAAGGAGTAACATATGGAAGAAATATTTTTGCACATAAAAGACCAGAAAAAATGGTTCAAGCACTATCAGAAATAATTTTCAAAAAAGGTACTGCAAAGGAAGCAATGAAAAGAATTGAGTAAAACAAGAGAATTAATAATTTTACCAAAAGTAAATCAGGCACAATTAACAAAATTTTTGCCTCAACTAGAGGAAGAAGGAATTAAAACAATATTTTTAGATCCAAAAAAATTAGGTAAGAAAAAAACAAAATTAAAAACAATATCTACATCAAATTCTTCAAACTATGTTGTCTTAGAAAAAGAAAATTCAACCAAACCAAAAGGGAAAAAAATTGGAATTAAATTTGAAGTTCTATCTAATGCAGATATTGACAATGTATTATCAATTTCAAAAAAAGGATTGGATTTTGTCATCATAGAAGTGAAAGACTGGAAAATTATTCCTCTTGAAAACATTATTGCAAAATTACATAAAATACACACAAAGATTTTTGCAATTGCCAGGACACCGGAAGAAGTAAGAAAAATGTTTTCAATTTTAGAAGTAGGAGTAGACGGAGTAATATTCAGTACATCATCAATCAACGAAGTAAGAGAAGCAATGGTGTATCTAGGTACAAGAAGTTTCGACATGAAACCAGCAAAAATTCTTGAAATTAAAGAAGTAGGGGATGGAGAAAGAGTTTGTGTAGATACAGCATCAATGTTACATAAAGGGGAAGGAATGTTAATTGGAAGTAGATCAAATTTCTTATTTCTTGTACACAATGAATCAGTAGGCTCATCGTTTACATCACCACGACCATTTAGAGTAAATGCAGGTGCAGTTCATTGTTACACTTTATCTCCAGATGGTACAACAAATTATTTATCAGAAGTAGAAACAGGTTCAGAAGTATTAATTCTAAATTCCAAAGGCAAAGCACGTAGGGCAACAGTTGGAAGATCAAAAATTGAACGAAGACCTATGTTAATGATTAAAGCATCAGTAGGAAATGAAATTGGAGGAATTATTGCACAAGACGCAGAAACAATCAGATTCGTCAAACCTAACGGCCAATTAGTATCAGTAACACATCTAAAGAAAGGAGACATAGTGATGGCACATGCAAAACCTGCAACAGGGAGACATTTTGGAATGGAAGTTTCAGATGAATACATATTAGAAAAATAAAATGAAATACAAAACATGCATATCAATTGGAGAAAATTCTCCAAAGAAAATTAAAAATAAATTAAAAGATTCATTAAAAAAATCAGATTATGTAGAAGTAAGATTAGATTTTTTAAAAGCAAAAGAAATTCCAGATACATTAGAAATAATTAAAACAGATTTAAAAAAAATTGTTTGTACTTTAAGACCAAAAAATGAAGGTGGAAAATTTACAGGTTCTGAAAAAGAAAGAATTGCAATATTGAAATTAATTGCAGAATATAATCCATTTTTGTTAGATGTTGAATTTAACACATTAAATAAAAATAAGGAATTATCAAAATATCTCAAAAGTACCAAAACAAAATTATTAGTATCATGGCATGATTTTCAAAAAACTCCTAAGACAACAGAATTAAGGAACAAAATTAAAAAAATGAGTAAATTTTCAAACAATGTAAAAATTGTCAGTACAGCAAAATCAGTAGACGATGCAACCAGAATGTTAGAATTGTATGATAAAAAAGGAAAAAATAATTTAATTTCATTTGCAATGGGTGATGCGGGTAAAATTTCAAGAATTTTGTGCCTATATTTGGGCAGTCCATACACGTATGTATCATTAGGAAAAGCAGTAGCACCAGGACAGTTTAGTGTAGACGAAGTAAACAAAATAATCAATCTAAAAAGTAGCAAATAAAAAATTGAGAGTTTAAATCAATCTATTTCTCAAAAAGTCATATGGGAAAAAGTTTTGCAGTAATTGGAGATCCTATCAATCATTCATTATCTCCAAACATACACAGTGCAGCATTTAGAGAATTAAATTTAGATTCTTCATATATCGGATACAGAATTCCAAAAGGAGAATTAGAAAGTGGGGTCGAAGGACTTAAAAAAATTAAGATTAGTGGATTTAATGTTACAATTCCTCACAAAGTTGAAATGATGAAATATTTGGATAAAATGGATGAGTCATGCAGCATTATTGGTGCAGTTAATACAGTTGTGAATAATGAAGGAGTTCTAAAAGGATACAATACAGATATGGATGGATTTTTAGAGCCACTGAAAAAAAGAAATATTTCAATTCAAGATAAAAAAATACTGTTAATCGGAGCAGGAGGTGCTGCAAGAGCCATTATTGCAGGAATGTCTAAAGAAAAAGCTGAAAGAGTAGACATTGCAAACAGAACAACCAAAAATGCAGAGAAATTATCAGAATTTGCCACAAGAATTGAATTGTCTACAAATGTAAAAAAAATAGAAGAAATTAAAAATTTACAAAACTATGACATTATAATTAATTCAACATCATTAGGATTAAAAAATGAATTAAGTCCAATTTCATTTGAGCAAATAAATCAAGATTCAGTGATTTATGATATCGTATATTCTCCAATGAATACAGATTTTATCAAAAAAGCAAAAGACAAAAAGTTAGAAGTTATTTACGGATATGAAATGCTTTTAGGTCAGGCTACCAGAGCATTTGAAATTTGGCATGGAATGAAAGCGCCTTATAATGCAATGAAAAAAGCATTGTTAGGAGGATTTTGATGGCAAAAGTAAAAGCTACTGTGCATGGTGCAGTTTCAATAGTTAGTGCCATAGCAAGTAAAAAAGGAGCAACATTAGGAATATCACTAAAAGTTGAAGCAACAGTTGAAACATCAATAGGAAAAGGAATCATAATTCAATCAGAAAACAAGAGTCTCAGTTCCAGATTAATTAATAAAACAATTGAAAAAATTGTATCAAAAAAAGATTTAGAAAAAAATAAAATTACAATTACATTAACTTCAGAAATTCCAACAGGGTATGGATTAAAAAGTTCCAGTGCAATATCATCAGTAGTTGCATTAGCATGTGCAAAAATATTCAAACCAAAATTAACAGATAAACAAATTCTTTTAGCTGGAGTGGATGCATCCATTGAAACCAAAGTAAGTATTACAGGAGCATATGATGATGCATGTTCTTGCTATTATGGAGGATTCAACGTAACAGATAACGGAAAAAGAAATAGAATAAATTTTGAGAAAATCCCACCAAATTTGAGTGCAGTTATTTTTATTCCAAGAAATAGAAAAAGAGGAAACTTAAAGAAATTAAAAATTCTCTCATCAATTTTTAACAATGCATGGGAGTTAGCAAATGAGAAAAAATATTGGGAAGCAATGACAATAAACGGTTTAGCCACATCTTCTATTCTAAATTCAGATCCTAAAATCATAGTGGACTTGATTGACAAAGGCGCATTAGGAGCCTCAGTCTCAGGAAATGGTCCATCAATTGCAGCAATTGTAAAAAAAGAAAATATTTCCAATGTTAAAAAAATATTTTCAAATTTAGAAGGCAGCATAATTGTTTCAAAAATAAATAACAAAAAGGCAGAAGTACATGAACTGTAAAGTAGAAAAATCAAAAATAAGCGGAGTTATTCACTGCCCTCCAAACAAAAGTTATACACATAGAGGAATTTTTCTAGCATCACTTGCAGGCAACAACAGTAGAGTAGAAAATATTCTCATTTCAGCAGATACTAAAGCAACCATTGAAGCATGTAAAAAATTTGGAGCAGTCATAGAATTAATTGATTCAACAGTAATCGTGAAGGAATCAATCAAAATAGGTTCAAAGGTTCCAGAAATAAACACGGAGAATTCCGGAACAACCATTAGAATTGCAATTGGAATTGCAAGCCTATTTTCTGAAGAAATTACTTTGACAGGCGATGACAGTATTCAAAAACGACCCATGCAACCATTGTTAGATGCATTAGCAAGTATTGGTGCAGAATGTAGTTCAACAGATGGAAAACCTCCAGTAAAAATTAAAGGAAATATTTTAGGAGGAGACATAAAAATTCCAGGAAATTTATCAAGTCAATTTATTTCATCACTATTAATTTCTGCACCATTAACAAAAAATGGAATTAATTTAACTATTGAAGGAGACTTAGTTTCAAAACCATATTTAGATGCAACAATTACAACAATGAGAAAATTCGGAGTTTCAGTCCAAACATTAATTCCGTATAAAAAATACAACATATCACCACAAATTTATAAAAATACAACATTCAATGTTCCAATAGATTTTTCAAGTTTGGCATTACTTCTTTCTTTTACTGTGCTTAATGGAGAAAATGTAACAATTAAAGGAAGTATGGGAAATTTACCTCAAGGAGATGAAGCATTCATTGACTTTTTGGAACAATTAGGAGTTTCAGTAATAATTAATGATAATGAGATTAAAATTAAATCGCCTGAAAAATTAACAGGAGGGATTTTTGATTTAAGAAATTCTCCAGATCTTCTTCCACCACTAGCAATTCTATCATTAATTTCGTCAGAACCTATAGAAATTGTAAATGTGAAACATGCTAGATTAAAAGAAACAGATCGAATTTCCATACTTGCAAGAGAATTACCAAAAATTGGAATTATGGTTGAAGAAAGAGAAGATGGTTTAATTTTGAAACCTTCAGATACTCTAACAGGAGCAAAATTAGATTCAGAAAACGATCATAGATTATTCATGGCATTTTGTATTGCAGGAACATATATCGGAAATTGTACAGTGACTGATTCAAAATCAGTTCAAGTATCATATCCAAATTTCATAGAAGAAATGAATAGATTAGGCGCAAAAATTGAGAAAATATAGACTCAAATCAAAAAATAACAATCCAAGTAAATCAATCAGGCAAGCAAAAAAGGATAATTTTTACTAATTATGATAGACTAGTCAATGACGCATTCACGTAAAACCACGAGGAATTATAAACATCACTTAACTAGATAGTATGTTGCCGGGAAGTTCTATTGGTCAGCGTCTTGTTTTGACAAGTTTTGGTGAAAGTCATGGTAGATCAATTGGTGCAGTTTTAGATGGATGTCCTGCAGGATTAGAAATTGATGAAAAAGAAATTCAAGATATGCTGAATTTAAGAAAACCAGGTCAAAACATTATTTCAACACAAAGAAAAGAAGGAGACGTTGTAGAAATTGTATCAGGAGTATTCAGAGGTTTTACAACAGGTGCCCCAATTACCATGTTAATTTGGAATGCAGATCAAAAATCAAAAGATTATGAAAATTTGAAAACAAAATTAAGACCAGGTCATTCAGATTATCCTGCCATGATGAAATATAATCAGTTTAATGATCATAGAGGAGGAGGTAGATTTTCAGGGAGATTGACTGCAACACATGTAATGGGAGGAGCAATTGCAAGAAAATTACTCAAAGTCACGTTAGGAATTAAAATTAATTCATTCACTTCACAAATTGGAAAAATAAAGATGGAAAAAGAATTCAATGAAAAAATGTCAAAATTAATTTATAAAAATGAAGTAAGATGTCCTGAAGAAAAGACAGCAAAGAAAATGAGAGAATCAATTCTAAATGCAAAGAAAAAAGGAGATTCGCTAGGAGGAATCATTGAATCGATTACAACAAACGTGCCAGTAGGATTAGGAGAACCAATATTTAGTTCACTAGAATCTGACTTGAGTAAAGCAATTTTTTCAATTCCATCAGTAAAAGGAGTAGAGTTTGGTTCAGGGTTTAGAGGTTCAGAATTATTTGGCTCTGAAAATAATGATTTGTATACAATGAAGAGAGGAAAGATAGTTACAAAAACAAACAACTCAGGAGGAATTTTAGGAGGGATTTCTAATGGAATGCCAATTACAATGAGAATTGCGTTTAAACCAGCATCATCAATTGCTCAAAAACAAGATACTGTAGATATTAAAAATAAAAAAGATGCAATTTTACAAGTTAAAGGCAGACATGATCCATGTGTAGTACCAAGAGCTGCACCAGTAGTCGATTCATTAGTAGCTCTAACCATTGCAGATCATGCACTGATCACAGGTACAATTAAACCAAGTTTATAAAAAAATGTCAGACATTAATGAACTTCGTAATGAAATGGATGCAGTAACATTAGAAATGATCAAGTTACTCAAAACTCGAACAGACATTGCAAAACAAATTGGAGAAGTCAAAAAAAGTATTGGAAAAGGAGTTACAGATGAAGAGCGTGAAGAGAATTTACGTAGAAAAATCATGAAAGTGACTCAAGAAATAGGATTAGATGAAACATTGGCATCAAAATTTTTGAATTTTTTATTAAATGAATCAATCAAAGTTCAATCAGATAATAAACAAACACATCTGTCAATATTTCTAAAAGCAAAATCACTAGAACAAGAGGGTAAAAAAATTATACATATGGAAGTAGGAGAACCAGATTTCTTACCACCAGAAATTGTCAAAAAATCATTGTCAGAAGTTTTTGATGAAGGATTTATGAAATATGGCCAAGCAAGAGGAATGCCAAAATTTAGAGAAGCACTTGCAAAATATGTTTCACAAAAATTCAACACAAAAATTACGCAAGAAAATATCATTGTTAGTCCAGGCGCAAGATTTTCAATTTTTTCAGCAATTAGCACATTACTTAATCCAGGCGATGAAATGATTGTGATTGAACCATCATGGCCAGCATACAAAGATTGTGCATTAAATTCAGGGATAAAAGTTAGAACAATAAATACAACATTAGAAAAAAAATGGGAGCCATCTGTTGAAGAAATTAAAAATGCAATTAATTCTAATACAAAAATGATTGTTTTAAACTATCCAAATAATCCAACAGGAAAAATATTACCAGAAAAATTGCAAGATGACATCATAAATTTAGCAAAAGAAAATGACCTCTATGTGTTAAGTGATGAAATTTATTCACAATATGCAAAAACAAATTGGAAAAGTGTTCTAAGTTATAATTATGAAAAAAGTATAGTCACACAATCATTTTCCAAATCACATGCAATGACAGGTTTCAGAGTAGGTTATGCAATAACATCGAAAAAAATTATAGAAAAAATGGTCAAATTAGAAGCACTCTGTTTAACAAATGTATCCGAACCAATTCAATACGTGGCTATGAAAGCATTAGAATCAGACACATCAAGTAATTCAAAATTAATTCAAAATAGATTAAACATGTTAACAGAAAAAGCTAATGAAATGGGATTAGAATTTATGATTCCAGATGGAGCAATGTATATTTTTGCAAAAATTAATCAAAAAGACTTTGATGGGGTTGAATTTGCCAATAAATCATTAGAAAAAGGCATAGCAATAGCCCCAGGAGAAGGCTTTGGAAATTATAAGAATTTCATCAGAATATCTGCATGTCAAGATGAGAAAACACTAATGGAAGGAATGCATATACTAGGCAACATTATGAGGGATATACAGTGAAAAAACTAACAGTAATTGGTGCAGGTGGACAGATGGGTCGATGGTTCACAAAGTATTTTGCAGGTTCAGATTTTGAAGTTACAGGATATGACACTGAAACGAAAAGTTTCGGTAAGGATATACTAGTATCAGAATCATTAGTGGGTGCAATTCTAAAAGCAGATTATGTAGTACTTTGTACACCAACAAGACGAACACCAGAAATTATCAGATTAATTGCAAAGGAAATGAAAAAAGGAACGTATCTAATTGAAATTTCTTCAGAAAAATCTAAAGTCGTATCATCATTGTCAAAAATGCCAGATAAAATAAATCCAATTTGCATTCATCCAATGTTTGGTCCAGGCATTAAAACAATAAAAAATCAGAACATAATTTCTGTACCAATTAAAGATGCAAAAAAAGAATTAACAGTAGCTAAAACCCTATTTGAAGGAGCCAACTTTGTTACAATAGATGCAATTGAACATGATAAAAAAATTGCAGTAATTTTAGGTTTAACTCATTTAATGAATTTAGTTTTTGCAAACATAATTTCCAAAGATGAGAAAATGTTATTGACAGAGAAAATGTCTGGTACTACATTCAGAGTGCAAAAAACATTAGCAGAGAGCATCATGACAGAAACACCAGAATTAATTGAAACAATAATTGCAAATCCTGAAATTAGAAGAGTAGCAGAAGAATTATGGAAAGATATAGGAAGATTACTTACATCAGTGCAAGAATCAAAAACAGAAGAAGTTATAGAATATATCAAAAATTGTCAAGAGAGACTTTCAAAACACACCGACCTTGATGAGTCATACAAAAAACTCTCAAAGATGGTCAAATCAGTTGAAAAATAAAGAATGCGTTCAACAAGAATAGTTACATCTTTTATTAAATTTAATGATCAAATTTTAATTCTAAAAAGAAGTGAAAAAGTAAGATCAATGAAAGGATTATGGTCAGGAGTTAGTGGAATAATTGAAAATAATGAAAATCCAATAGACAGAGCAAAAATTGAAATTTTTGAAGAAATAGGAATTAGAGAGAAAGAAATCAGATTACTTAAGAAATTAGAAAAAATGAAAATATCTTCACAACAATATAAAAATCATGAATGGGAAATTTTTCCATTTTTATTTGAAACTAAGAACAGAAATATTGAATTGAATTGGGAAAATTCAGAATTTAAATGGATTCTGCCTAAAGAATTAAAGAATTATCAAACAGTTCCTAGTCTTGAAAAAATACTACTCAATTTGTTGTAAGTTTTCATTTTCTTTATCATATTTTTTTTGTTGAGGTAACATCATGTAAACACATGCACCACCACACATAGTACAAGGAACATTATTTCCAGGATGTTGGCCAGTTCTAGAATGAATTTTTGCTGCTGCTTCTGGATCAATAGATAAAGCAAGTTGCTTTTCCCAATCCAATGTTCGTCTAGCTTCAGTCATCTCCATATCCCATTTGATTGCCTTATCACGCATTTTTACAAGATCACCAGCATGAGCTGCAATTCTATATGCAATTAATCCAGCTTTGACTTCTTCAGCATTAGGTAATGCCAAATGTTCAGAAGGTGTAAGATAACATAAAAGGTCTACACCTTCGCTTGCAGAAACTGCAGCACCAATTGCACTTGCAATATGATCATGTCCAGATGCAATATCAGTTACTAAAGGACCAAGAACATAGTATGGAACATCACCAATTAGAGATTTAGCTAATCGAACATTTGCAGCAACTTCATTTAATGGAACATGGCCTGGACCCTCAACCATAACCTGAACATCATTTTCATGAGCTCGCTTGGTTAATTGAGAGATATTGATCATTTCCTGTACTTGCAATTCATCATGAGAATCTAAAATGGAACCAGGTCTTAATGCATCACCAAGACTAAATGTAACATCATATTTTTTAGCAATTTCCATCATGTAATCATAATGAGTAATGTAAGGATTTTCTTTATCATGTTTTAACATCCAAGCAGCAGTTATTGTTCCACCTTTACTAACAACACCACCATATCTTTGAACTTTAAGAATTCTTTTTGCAATATCTTTAGTAATTCCACAATGAACAGTAGTATAGTCAACCCCATCTTTTGCATTATTTTCAAATGCTTTGATATAATCATCTTCAGTTAAATTCAGAGGATTTTTGTGAACTTCAACACCGTAGTTGTAAGCTTCGTAAATAGGAACAGTTCCAAAAGTAATTGGTGCGTTATCCATCAGGGTTTGACGAATTTTTTTAACATCACCACCATCACTGAGATCCATCATTGTGTCAGCATGATATTTTATTGCAACTTTAGCTTTTTCAATTTCTTCATTCAAATTTACATTAAGAGTGGAAGTTCCAATATTGACATTGACTTTAGTTTTTAATCCCTTACCAATTCCAACATTGTGAATTTTTTGAGGTCTAACATTGTTACTAGGAATAATGATTGAACCTCTAGCAATTTTTGGAATTAACCAGTCAAGGGAAACGTCCTCATCTTTTGCAACTTGTTTCATTTCATCAGTTGCAATTCCACGACGAGCAGAAGTCATTTGAGTAGCCATGTATCAATCTAGTTTTTACCTGATTTAAACAATCGTGAAAAAAAATGATTGTTTTGATCGCATTTTAAGTTAGCACTATATTAAGAAAAATTTTATGTTTAAATTCAAAAAAACTCACTGTACTGTATGAAAATAATTAGAGAATGCATGCATTGTGGAAAAGAATTTCAAAGCATGAGAGACGAATTTTGTTCATTTGATTGTGTTACTCAATCTACATCTTAGAATAAAAAAAGATTTTTTTCTACTTCTCTCTTCTCAGACCTAATTTGAGTAATTCTCCTCATAATAGGCTCGACAAGTCTGTCTAAATCATCAGAGCCAGAAAAATTTTGTCGTATTTCAAGAATCCTTTGGATTAATTCAATTTCAGCAGAAATCAAATGTTTATAATTATCAAATTGTTCAAGGGTGGATTTTTGAAGATCAGTTTTAGAGTCCATTATCTGGGAGGACTCCAACTTTCTTCCATACCATCATCAGTGTTTTGAGAAACAAAATATTTTTTTCCACATTTAAAACACTGCCAAAGAAATTTTCCATCCTTTTTTTCTTGAT
>JACENB010000125.1 GCA_013867245.1 Nitrosopumilaceae archaeon | reverse complement strand
TGTTGATTCAGGTTCAGGTGTTGATTCAGGTTCAGGTGTTGATTCAGGTGTTGGTTCTGGTTCAGGTTTAGTTCTAGAATCAAATTCAGATAAAATATCTTCTGCATCATTAGATTTGTTGTTAAAACTCAATTTGAATTCCTATAGTAACAAATTGACTTTATCTTTTATTTAATTATTCAGGTGCTTACCTTGGAGATAGTCTTCAAATAATTTTTCTAGATCATTATCAGATTCACAATTCTTAATTTGCTCAACCAAATCAGGTTCCTCAATTTCATAACAATTCATCATATCTTGAGAATCTTTGAATATCAGCATGGCTTTATTTTTAAAAATGCAATGGTATAGTTTTTCCTTTTCCATATTATCAGGATTAAAGTTTACACCATTTTCATCAACAGATACAGGATATGCCATAAGAACCATAAGTGACATCAATATTTAGATTTTAACTATAATTTTATAGTAATTCACTAACAAATCATAAAAACAATAAATACAAAAATTATTAATTTCAAATAGAATAAAAATATCAAATGAACGAATCAACTCTTAAATTTATCAAATGCCCAAAATGTAATGGAATTATTGATTTAGAAGTTTATGAAAATAAAAAAGAAATTATTGAAGGAATGTTAAAATGTCATAAATGTGAATTGATATTTCCAATTATCGATAAGATTCCAATAATGTTAACTGATTTTAAAAAATATATTTCTGAACATCGAATTTTAAGTGGAAAATTATACAAATTAGCCTCAAGTAAAGAAGTAAAAAAATTTCTCAAATCAACATTAGAGGACATTATTTGGGAAAATAATGACAAATCAGGAATCGAGGAAAGATGGTCACAAATTTACAATAATAATAAAAATAATAAATTCTATAAAATAATAAAATCACATATAGAAAAAATTCCAAAAAGCAAATTGGTTCTAGAGTATGGGTCTTCAATTGGAATAATTAGCAATCATATTTCAAAGATAAGTGAAAATGTTTTTGGAATAGATAAATCATTTAGTGCAATTCAATATGCAAAAAAAAATCAAAATAATAATTCAGATTATATTGTTTCTGATTTTGCATCACATCCTTTTGGAAATAAAAAATTTGATTTGATAATTGGCTTAAATGTACTTGAATTAATGGAGCCAAAAATTCTGCTTAAAATGATGTCTAACCAAATATCAAATGGGCATTTAATAATTTCAGATCCATATGATTATGACCGTGGAATCAATTCAGTAAAACAGCCTATGAATGAAAATATTTTACGGGAAAAATTAGTAGAATTCAAATTTAAAATAATTAACAATACAAAAAAACCATCATTTACACCATGGAATCTAAAACTATACGACAGAGCAAGTTTAAACTACAAAGTGGACATAGTTATTGCAAAAAAATAATTCCAATATCAAAAGTAATTTCAAAAACAGTATAGAAGTTAATAAGGAAAAACTGCACGACATTCAAAATATAATAATAATCAAAATAATTAGAAAGGATATTGGGAAGAGTAGTTTTCCACATAGATTTTGATTATTTTTATGCTCAATGTGAAGAAGTAAGAAAACCAGAATTAAAAACAAAACCAGTATGTGTTTGTGTTTTTTCGGATAGAGGTGGGGATAGCGGAGCAATTGCAACTGCAAACTATACAGCCAGACAATTTGGAGTAAAATCAGGCATACCAATTACATTTGCAAAAAAGAGATTAGAACAAAGAAAAGATGCAGTATTTTTACCAGTAGATTTTGAATATTATGAAAAAATTACTGAAAAAGCAATGAAAATAATGAAAGATAATGCAGATATTTTTGAATATGTGGGAAGAGATGAAGCATACTTAGATGTTACAAAAAGAGTTGAAGAAGATTTTACTAAAGCAAGTCATCTTGCACAACAAATAAAAAATTTGATTAGAACAGAATTAAAATTAAGTTGCTCAATAGGGGTTTCATCAAATAAATTAATTTCAAAAATAGCTTCAGACTATCAAAAACCAGATGGTTTAACGATAGTTCAACATGATAAAGTTGAACAATTTCTAGCACAACTAAATATTCGAGTCATTCCAGGGATAGGTAAAAAAACTGAACAGAGATTTAAAGAAATGAAATTAGAAACAATAGAAGAAATAAAGAAAATAGATGTGTTTACTTTGAATAAAGAATTTGGAAGAAAGAGTGGGACATACATTTACAATGCAATCAGAGGAATAAATGATGAACCAGTAAAAGAAAAAGAAGAAAGTATTCAGTATAGTAAAATCATCACTTTAAAAAAAGACTCTAAAGAATATGAATTTCTTTTAGAAAATTTGTATGAATTATGTAAACAAATTCAAAATATAGTTAAAAAAAATAATAAAATGTTTAAATCAATTGGAATACATTTTGTACAGTCAGATCTAAGTAACAAATCAAAATCAAAAATGTTACGTAATTCAACTAATAATCTTGAAGAATTAGAGAAGAATGTGGAACAATTGTTGACAGATGCATTAGAAGATCAAACTATGACAATTAGGAGGGTAGGAGTAAAAGTTTCAGATTTGAGTGAAATTAAAGGTCAAAGTGACATAACTAATTTTTTTTAAGATTTTCAGATTCAGATTTTTTGAGACGTCTAGATTCTATCACGATTACAACTAAAATAAAAGCAAATAACCACGGCAAGAACATTATTTCACCAGCAATTTTGTGATATTCCTCCCATGCAACAGGATCAGTTGTAACTTTAAGAGCATACCAAGATAATGAAAAAATGCGAATTAAATTAACAATAATCGTTCCTATGATTCCTATAATGAAATATACAATTTTACGACTTTTCATAATATTCATTTTTAGCATAAATGCACCAATTACCAGTGAAAAAATAATAATACTATGAACACCTGCAGAAGGCCAAAAAACTTGTAATGCCATTGAACCATGATCACCACGTAAGAACATTATGTTATCACGTGCTATTGCAGTTCCAAGATCAAGTGCAGTAATTACCCAAACATTAGCTTGAACAAAATAAGGAACAATGTATTGTAATGGACCAAGTGTATCATATGGAAAGAATGCATCTAATGAAAGAATTATTGCAGTTCCACTAAGAAAAATTGGGGCAGCAGGTGCAATTCTAATCCAGCGTTTACCAAAGAAGATAGTCAACCCAATAACAATAAAAATTGCCATTACAATGAAATCCCACATCCAAGTCCAAGAATAAATTAATTGAACATTAAATTGTGTTGCAGATTCAATCAGAAATTCTCTTAAGCCATATTCTAAAGAAATTAAATAAGATATCGTAAGTAATGCAATAGGAGTGAGTGAAAGTAATCTTTTTTTGGAAATAATTATTTTCAAACCAATTAATTCAGCAATTACAAAAACTAAAGCAAAAAAGTATCCACCTCTCCCTTCATTCCAACTCCAAGCAATTGAATCAGGAAATGCGATCATTGCAAATAAAATTGGGCTAGAAATTAGAAATATACCAACAAAAAGATTCCAATTTTGCATATAGTGAAGCTAAAAACGGCAAATAAAAATCTGAACTAGACAACAAACAAAGTCAATTTGTAGATAAAGTAGGGATAGAAAATCAGTCTTCAGAATCTTCTATTTCATCGAGATCGGAGTCTCTTCTGCTTGGTCGTATTGGAACATAAATTATTGTCACAATAATGAATAATTAGACTAGATGATACAATCTAGGGTTGCAAAAATTTGTCTAATTGGTAATTTTCAATCCATCGGAATTAAAAATTCACATTACATTCAGTTTTTAGAGATTTGATCGTAGTGAAATACGTGATAACAAGTATTCCAATTGCAATTATTCTTATTGGAATTTCATAATTTGTAAGAAATGCAGTAGCAGTAGCACCAATTGAACCAAAAGTCGAAATTACAGCAAATCCAATAGGCCCACAGCTACATGCACCTGCAATAGATCCTACAGTTGAACCCAAAATACCGCCACTCATTTTTTGTTTAGAATTTTTTAGATGAGTTATTCTAAAAAGATTCATTGGAATTACAATTGCAGATAATATAGAAAGAATTACAATTAAACTAAATCCAAGTTCACTTCCAGAAGGCATGTGAGATACAAAAAAAGGTTCAAAGAAAATAAATTCAGAAACAAATAACAAAACAGTCATCATAGATGAAAAAATTATCAATGCTAGTAAAATAAATTGAAAGTTTGAAAAAACTAATTTTAAAATATTTATCATTTATACCATAGAATCCAAAACTGATTTGAATACAGAAAAGGGTTGAGCACCACCAATTGTTTTTTGATTATAATCAGGACCTACTATAAAAAATCCAGGTGTTCCGTTAACACCGTTATCTCTTGCTTGTTGTGAATTGTATTGTACACGTTTTGAATATTTATCAGAATCAAGACATTCATTAAATAATTCCATATCAAGATTCAAGCTAAAAGCAAAAGCCTTCAATCTTTCAGTATTTGCCCAACCATTATCAATTTTAGATTCTTGTGAAGTATACAAAGTACCATGGTATTCCCAATACATATTTTGATCATCAGCACAATAAGTTGCCTGAGCTGCTTTTGGTGAATCCTTACCTAAGAATGCAAAATCAACAAAAACTAAATTTGCTTTTCCAGTTTCAATATAATCTCTCATGATCATAGGTTTAGT
>JACENB010000087.1 GCA_013867245.1 Nitrosopumilaceae archaeon | reverse complement strand
AACATGGAAGGAACCAACATCTATGTTGCAAGAAAAAACATTGGTAGATATCTTGCAAAAAAATTCCCCATAAAGGATGCAGATTTAGTTATTCCAGTCCCTGATTCAGCTAGACCTGCAGCATTAGGATATGCCCAAGAACTTGGCGTATCTTTTGATGAGGGATTACTCAAAGATAGATACAGCAAGAAAGGACCATTGCGAAGTTTCATTGAACCTCACCAATCAGATAGAGTGGAGATAAATCGTTGGATTATTCCAATCCGAGAAATTATTGATGGAAAACATGTAGTTGTGATTGATGATAGTTTGGTTAGGGGTACAAGTTCAAAGGCCATTATCAAGGCACTTAGAAGAGCCGGAGCAAGAAAAATCAGCATGGTGATTACCTACCCTCCAATAAAATTCCCATGTTATGCTGGAATTGATTTCCCATCACAAGAAGAACTTGCAACATTTTCTAATGGAAAAGACATGAATGATGAAGAAACCATTGACATGGTTAGAAAGGATATTGGTGCTGACTTTTTGGGATATAATGATGCAGAAAACCTTGCAGCCGCAGTAGGAATTCCTACTGACTCTATGTGTTTTACATGCTCATCTGGAAATTATGACTCACTTGGAATTACTCCAGAATTTAAGAGTAGAGAAGAAATCAAAGGAGAAGCAAATTAGTATGCAAGCAATTTGGAATGGTGAGGTTATTGCTGAAAGTAATGATACCGTTGTAGTTGAAGGCAATCATTATTTTCCAATTGATTCAATCAAAAAACAATACTTTGAGAAAACTGACATGACTAGTTTCTGTGGTTGGAAGGGCATGGCAAATTACTATTCTGTTACAGTAAACGGAAAAACCAACAAAGACTGTGCATGGTATTATGCTGAACCAAATGATGCTGCAATGAAAATCAAAGGCATGGTTGCATTTTGGAATGGCGTTGAAGTAAAGTAACCCATTTAATTATTAGAAAAACTATAGAGATTTTGTGAAACAATACACTGCATTACTTTGTGTTGGTGTAGCAGTAATTGTATCCATTGGCATTATCTTTGGTGCAGATTTTTTCAAATTTTCTATAACCACGCAGGATTATGAGATTTTTGTAGACCCACTTTTAGATGAACAAGGAATGTTTACCATGGGCAGAGTTACCATTCAAAACATTGGTGCAAAACCAATAACAAATCTTCACATTAATTTTGGTGATGGTGATATTTTGGATATTCAAACACTAAAAGTTGGACAAAAGATCATTGTATCTCCCCCTCCTGAAAACTCTATGGAATTTGTGATGATTAGTGCTGATAATGACATATTTGTCAACAAGGCCTACCGAGAGATGCCAAAAATGGTAGGTATGATGGGGTCTTAGCAGTTAAATTCTCTAATGATTCAGTATTTTTGCTTGGAATTTCTTACTAGCGGAAAGGTAAAGGACCTCTATGACGTAGATGAAAATACACTTCTCTTCAAGTTCTCTGATCGTGTATCTGCATATGATGTAAAATTCAAGCAAGACATTCCTAGAAAGGGAGAAGTTTTGTGCAAATTTGCTGAATTTTGGTTCAACGAACTAGATGTTCCAAACCACTTCATAAAACGTGAATCCGAAACTGAAATTCTTGTAAAGAAAATGAAAATGCTTCCAATAGAATGTGTAGTTCGAGGTTATTTCTATGGTAGTTTGGTAAGTAGATGGAAAAAAGGTGAAGTCAAAGTTCCAGAAGGAACTGATACCACTCTAGCTGCAAAACTCCCTGAACCAATATTTGATCCTACAACAAAATCTGAACATGATATTCCTATTGATAAAACAAAAGCAATTGAAATGAAACTAGTTTCTGAAGAGCAATACAACTGGCTGGAAAAAACTTCAATTGAAATTTACAAAAAGATGGCCAAGATTGCTGATGATGTCGGTTTTATCTTGGCTGATTTAAAATTAGAATTTGGAATTTTAGATGGTCAAATCACTTTGGGTGATTCAATTGGTCCTGATGAGTACCGCTTGTGGCCAAAAGACTCCTTTGAGATTGGTAAAATTCAAGAAGCATATGACAAACAACTTTTACGTGATTGGTTAACTGCAAACGGATATCAAAAACAATTTGATGATGCACGTGATGCAGGACAAGAACCTGTCGCTCCTGAAATTCCTTTAGAGATTATTTCTAAAATGACAGAACGTTATGTTACTGCATATGAGAAAATCTCTGGAAAGTCCTTGTAGATGCATTTTTGTGTTTAATGTTGACTAGAGGTTAACTTTCAACTCGAATTGTATTTTTGAAAATTTCCAAAATCACGTCCCGATAACGTATTTTCAGACCATTGTCCCCAGATCATGGGTTTTTTGATATTTTACAAAAAATCTTAAACCGCTACAATAATTATTTATCCGATACAATGTACATTGTAGTGGTAAAACTTTTGTTGATTGCACTACAATAATTATCGTAATGATAATGATGAATTTAGTATCGCTATGATTTTTTTAGAAATGAAAAAAAATTGATGCGATTAGACAAAAAAATATGATACAAGGATCTTTTAGATCAGAAACAAAGGTAAACTCAGTATGTCTACGTTACTAGAAAAACCAATTAAAGTAAATCGTATTGTTACGACAAGTGTTGAACACGCCCGAGCAATTGAAGACCCTGCACGTGCAAAAATTGTTGAGATACTATACCATCAAGCTCTCTCTGCTGACCAGATTACATCTGCATTGAAAAAATGTGGATTCAAAAAAGCATTAACTACAATTCGTCATCATTTAGAAATCCTAAAAGAATCAGGATTAATTGAAATTGTGAAAATTGAGGAATCTCGTGGTGCAATCACAAAATTCTATAGCACATCAACAAAGCTGCTTGATTTTGAAACCCCTGAAGATTTTGATTCAAAATATTCAAAACTCATCGACAACACATCTACAAAAATCGAAAAAATCCTCAAAGGACTGACTCCAAAAACTGGAAAATCAAAAGGAAAGAAATCTGAAGAATATTCTCAGTATTTGGTAATGGAGATTATGAATCGTGCCATGACAAATGTCCTTGAGAATTCTGGCAAAAAATAATCGTTACACCTAAGTATTTCTTGTAAGAAATTCTTGTATGGTGCGCGTATTTTACAGCCAGAAAACTGAAGATCTCATCGAAAAGATGACTCTTACAAATTGGCGTCAACATGTTATGCAAGAACTTGGTCAACAGCACCAGGATATGTCTGATAACTGGAAAATGTGTGCAATTGGTGAGCGAATAAAGATTGAAGGCAAAGATCTTGAATCAATAAAGGATCTTTCACCTGAAGCGATCCGATTAGGATATGAGTTTTCAGTTGCAATGCAGGAAAAAGACAACGAAAAAGCACTAGAAATCATTACAAAAATTGAACAACTTCCAACAATCTGGAGAGATGAAGTCAATGGATGAAAAAGCTGAAAAATTATTTTCTGAAAAAAATCTGGTATTTGTTGCAACTGTAATGAAAGATGGCTCTCCACAAGTTTCTCCTGTTTGGGCAAATTATGAAGATGGTTACGTTCTGGTAAATACTGCAGAGGGAAGAATAAAACACAAAAATGTTTTACGTGATCCTAGAGTTGCAGTTTCTGTTGTATCAAAAGATAACCCACTTGATATGACAACAATTCGTGGAGTTGTAGAAGAATTAATTCCTGATTATGATTACAAACATGCAGACAAGTTAACACAACAATACATGGGGCGTGAACATTATCCATTCAAACGTGATGATGAAAAAAGAATCATCCTAAAAATAAAACCAAACAAAGTTTTTGTTTTACCCGAATTGAAAATGTCAGAGTAACAATTTCTAATGTTTCTAAATTCGAATTTAGAAATATAATAAATTTAGGATGTAGAAAAAAGGTAGCCTAGCAGCTTAACGTCGACGTTTTGCTGCTTTTCTCTTTGGAGCGGCTCTACGTTTAGTAGCTGCCTTTCTCTTTGGAGCGGCTTTTCTTTTAGCTGCAGTTTTTCTCTTTGGAGCTGCCTTTCGTTTTGCGGCCTTTCTCTTTGGAGCTGCTTTTTTAGCTGCAGTTTTTCTCTTTGGAGCTGCTTTACGTTTAGCTGCAGTTCTCCTCTTTGGAGCTGCTTTACGTTTAGCTGCAGTACGTCTTTTTGGTGCTGCTTTTGCTGCTGCACTTCTTTTACGTGCTGCTTTTCTCTTACGAGATGCTGCTGCTGCTGCTGCTTCAGCTGCTTTTTTAGCTGCATTTCTCTTGCGAGTTCTTGCTGCTTTTTTAGCTGCTTCGGCTCTCTTGGCTTTAGATATTGCCATGATTTTTTTCAAAAACGATGTGTGTTATATGGTAAAAGTCACACAATATTACGTAATCTATAGAAAAATTTGACTATAATTTTTGATTTTATGAAATTGCGATCAACAATTTGTTATGCAAATTACTGCAACATCAACTGTTGATTGTTCTTTTTGTGGTCGAATAATTATCTTGTAAGTTTCCTCTTCATCAAATGGAAAATCAAATTGTGTTGTTTTTTCAACTGATTTACCAGGTTCTAATCCCTCTAAAAGAAGATCTTTTGCAGAAAATTCTCCATAAACTGCTTCATGTTTCTGATCTTTTTCATCAACAAAGTGGAATTGTCCTCCTGAGAGCACTGTTTTTTCATCTCCAATGTTTTTTGCCGTAATTCCTATCATAACAAAGGTATTTTCCGG
>JACENB010000081.1 GCA_013867245.1 Nitrosopumilaceae archaeon | reverse complement strand
TTCTCCATTTTCTGGAATTATTACTGCATCACAATTTTTAATAATATTCATCATTGATTTATTCATCTTTTTTTCGATAAATGATGCGATTCCTTTTGTAAATTTAGTCTCTAATACATCTGTAATCAAAATATTTGGAATTTTTAGTTCTTGTGCATTAGTTAATGATGCAAAATCTTCATCACTAATTATTAGTTCTGAATTATTTTTTTTAATTATTTTTTTAGATATGTTTTTACAATTTTTATAATATTGATAATAACTCCATAGCCATTTTGTTTGATTATTCAGTACTCCATTTTCTACAACAAATGAGGGTGGGTTATAGACATCATTAACATTATAATTAATTTTTTTTAAAATTTTAGCTGCTCCACTACCTGTGACAAAATTAAAAGAAAAATCTTTAAGATTTTTGACAATTGCAATATCTCTAGTAACGTGACCTAACCCAATTGGACTGGAAAAAAAATCATAATTATTCATAATCTTGATTATTTTTTATCAGATTTCTATATTTTACCATGTCTCAAAGTTTAAATGGATTTCAACGAGGTATGTTTCAGTGGGCTCATAGTCTAGCTCGGTTATGACGTCGCCCTTACACGGCGAAGATCCGGTGTTCAAATCACCGTGGGCCCACTTTTTTATTATATGACCAAAACTGAGAATAACGTCATTGCTATTAATCATAATGATCATTTACTAGTATATGTCATCTTTTACATTTTTCAGTCTACAGAAAAAATTACTTGTATTGGTTTTATCCACAACTTTGATTTCTATATCTACAACAACTGTGATATTTCTTAATTTTGAAAAAATCTCAATTTTTCAATCACAAGTCAATATCATAATTATTGGAATTTCTTTAATGATTGGATTAAGTATTTTAACATATTTTTTAGCAAAACGTCTTTCTGAACCTATCGCAAAACTTAGTGAAGCAACATATCAAATTTCACGTGGTGACTTTAATGTTAGAACTAATATTAAATCTCGTGATGAGATAGGTGATCTTTCTGAATCCTTTGATAATATGACCAAAAAACTTCAAGAGGCAGAAATTACAATTAAACAAAAAGAAGAAGTAATCAAACAACAAGAGGATATACTTCTAAAATTTTCTCAAAATACTCAAAATGATTGTGTTGCTGTAATTGATATGAAAGATTCTACAAAAATTTCTGCTACTTTATCAGATGATAATGTTACTAAATTATATGAAATTTTTCTAAATTTCATGGCTAAAATTGTTAAAAATTATGATGGTCAAGTAGTAAAAAATATTGGTGATGCTCTAATGTTTAGATTCCCAAATACAGATCTCAGTGACTCTAAAGTTACAAAAAATATTCTAGAATGTTGTTTGAATATGATTGAATCTCATTCTGATCTAAAAAAACAACTTCTAGAAGAAAAAATGCCTGAATTAAATTATAAAATTAGTATTAGTTATGGTTCAGTTAAAGTAGCTCAGAGTAGTACATCTACAATAAGTGATATTTTTGGACCAACTGTTAATCGATGTTTTAAAATAAATTCATTATGTCCTGAAAATAGTTTGATAATTGATAATAATTTGTATAATGTTTTTAAAAATTTTAATGAATATGATATTTCTCAATTACCTGAAACTGAAATAAATAAAAAATATGGATACAAAATCTTCCAAGTTCAAAGAAGAAAATAATTTACTTACCCAATTTTACAACAGCTTTTACTTTGTAACCCTCTTGTAATCCAATAAATTGAAAAGATCAATACTCCTACTGAAATAAATTTCAATTCCAGTCCTTGCATTGGAAATAATGATAATCCGCCCACTGCTCCTAAAATTACGGCTAATGGAGCAGTACATGCAGGACATCCAGGTGTGAATGCAGCAAAAACTCCTCCAAAAAGTGCTGATGAATTTGTTTTTACTGAATTGGGTTTCACTGAATTCATTTTTTTCATTTGATTGATTTTAAATGCCATCATTGCAAAATTTATTCCTGCTAAAGATGAAATCATTACTGTCAGTCCAATTGATGTAAAAATGTAAAATGGTGCTATTTCTAATTCTGCATCAAAATGAGTCGGTAACATTGACATTGTCAAAAAATAATAAATTACTCCTAAACCTAAGCCACTAACTATTCCAATCATAGCATATTTTCTCATTGTTAAAACATTTGAAATTAATTGGAACTTTGTTTGCATCATTTTAAAATAAAATCTATCATATTTTAAGCATTTTTTGATAACAAAAGATTCTTAGCCTTTATTTTATAATGAATTATATGCCTGAATTTTCCACTACTGAAAAAACCATTTTAGTACAATATGGGATTAAAAAATATGAAAACGAAGAAACGGTTTTTGAAAAATTAAAAACTGTAATGAGTGAAAAAGATATTCAAAGGAATATTGATACTTTAATTGCAACACAAATAGTTAGACGGATTGGTCCTGAAGTTCTTCAAAATAACGAAAGTCATACTGAATTACCTGATCTTCCTGATAACCTAAAATCTATTATTGAGAATTTATAATTTTTAATTTGACAAAAATTACGGGTTTACCATTTCTCAAAAGTTAATTTTGCTTTGAAATAGGGTTTTTTTTAAGAATTATACATCCAAAAATAACCTAGGTGGAATAGAAAGTATTAATTTACAATTACTGTGAACTAAAAATATGCCATTTCGTAAAGTAGCTGTTGCAATTATTACTCCGACACATACCAAGAAATCCTTTGAACTTGGTCTTGAAATGGCTAAAAAATTTGATTCAGAATTGACGGTGATAGAATGTATGTACAAAACTCCACCAAAATTTTATTTTTTTGAAACAAAATCTGACAAAAAATTAACACAAAATCAGACTACAAAATTAAAAAAGGAATTAGAAAACTGGAAAGGAATTGCTCAAAAACAAGGAGTTCCAATTAAGACAAAATTAGCATTAACTGAGAATATTTCACATTGGGTAATTGATTATGTTAAAGAAAATAATATTGATTTGTTAATTGTCGACTATCCAAAATTATCCCTAGAAGAAATAACACTTTTTGATGATATCATAAATGAAATTCATCATAAATCCCATTGTCATCTTTTAACAACTAAATCTTAACAGATCATAGATTTTACATTCAAAGTTGACTAACATAATCTGTTTTTTTAGATTTTTTCTTGGTTTTTAAAAATGCCTTTTCCTTTGAAGTGCAAAGGTTCACGATGTAGTGTCTTTTTTATTTTAAAACTTCTTTGATTAAGTAATAATATGAAATTATTGTATGTAGTATTGGCATTGGTCATTATTGTTAGTGCTACTACAACTACTTACTTTACTTACTATACTGCTACTTTCTATACTACTGATGTTTTCCAATTAGAAAATAAAGTTGCAAGTTTAGAGTCTGAAATTTCAAGTTTAAAAAGTTCTATCGCATCTGATTTGAAAAATGCTTATGATGATGGATATTCCGCAGGAATTGCAGAACAATCATCTTCTAGTAATACGTCTTCTAGTAACACATCTTCAAGTAATGCTGATACCGTTTCAACTATTACTAGAACCATTGGCACAGTAGAAAAATCTGGATATTCCGCAGATTGTGCAGTATCAATGGGGGGAGATGGATGTTACACACCAGTTAATCTTTCAGCAAATATTGGTGACAAAATTATAATGACCAATACTGATTCAACAGGAGTTCACTCTTTTACATCAGGAACTATTGACGGATTTACTCCATTCCCTGACGGTACATTTGATTCAGGTATACTAATGTCTGGAGATTCATTTGAATGGACTCCAACTGTTTCTGGTGAATATCCATACTATTGTATGCTACATGCTTGGCAGGTCGGAACTATTATTGTGAATTAATTAAATTATAGTTTGTAACGCATTAGTGGATATTTTCACAAATCATTCACTAAGAAAGTAATGAGTAAAGTAAATTCTTACTTACTTTACGGCTGATGATTTAAAATCCTCTAATTCCTTGAGGACGTACAATCTCTGGATGGTCTTTCATCCATTCCACTTTATCTAGCATTTCTTGTTTATCTTGAGGGAATGTACCTTTTACAGTATATGCATTAGAACCATGATTTACTCTAAATACAATTTCCTCTTCTGTGTTAATTTGATTAACCAATTCATAAAGTTCCTCTAATCCTTCATCATCATTTATTTTGACAAATTCACCATTATACTTATCAATGAATTCTTGTTTGATTCCATTTTCTAGGTATAATGTTAATGCACCAACATAATTTGGTGAACATGCACTAATCACTTCTGCTGTACCTTTGATGTGTTCTTTTGAATATTTTTTTCCACCCAATCCTAAAATTACCATACATGACATGATGTATCCTGCTTCTTTTGCTTTGTTAACTGATTTGATGATTGTTTTTGCAACTGCACCTTTTGTTACTTTTTTCAAAACAATATCCGAACCACTTTCAATTCCTAAATAAAACATATCAAGTCCTGCATTATTCATTTTCTTTAATTCTTCAGGAGTTTTTTTCAAAATATTCATTGGCATAGCATAACATGAAATTCTTTCGATATTTGCAAATTTTTCTCTAATGTATTTTAAAATTTTAATCATGTATTCAGAATCAAGATTTAATGCATCACCATCTGCAAGAAAAACTCTTCTTGTATCTGGAACATATTTTGCCATCATGTCAATTTCAGCTTTTACATCCTCCCATGGTCTTTCAGAATATTCTTTTGATCTATACATATCACAAAATGAGCATTCGTTAAATGAACAACCTAATGTAACTTGGAAAATCAATGATCTAGCTTCTGAAGGTGGTCTGTATAGTGGTGCATCATAATTTAACATCATTTTTTATTCATTTGACTTTGTTTGATTATCTTTTTTATACTTTCTACTGTGATTTTAGGCACGAGTTTAATCATTTTGAACTAATAATCTTAATTTTTAAAAAAAGTATAATGTAATTTCAATTTATTTATGCTAAAAATTGGTCAATAATATGCTACATGAATATCTAAAACTTAATAAAAATATTCTAATTGCTTTTGCTGCATCATTAATTATTTCTGCAATAATTGCACAACTTCTTTCTGAACAAACTGAATATCTTAATGCTACATATACAACAATTGCAGATTATTTAATTTATTTCTCCGTGTTTAGTTTTTTATTTTATTTAGATAATAGAAAAAAATACATTTTAGAATCTGGTAAAACAGATACTGTAAAATTAAAACATGATCTTAAAAAATTAATTACTTCACTTGGAATTGGAGAAATTGTTTATACTATTTTTAGAGGTATATTGCAATATTATTTTCTGATTATAAGCTATGATCCATATTTAGCATCAATAATATCTCAAAGTATATCAACAGTAATTTACATGATAGTGGTTAATCTAACTGTGAAGATAACTAGGTTGTATAAAGATGAAAATTAGTGTTTACGTAGATGGATCTGGTGGTTCTAATGGCGGATTTGGATTTTTTGTCAAAGAAACTGGAGAATCATTTTACGAAAAAAAATCTGAAATTACAAATAATCAAGCAGAATATTTAGCAATAATTTCAGCATTAAAGAAATTTGTAGATACTGATGATGAAATTACTATTTTCAGTGATTCTAAAAATACGGTAAATCAATTAAATCATGAATTTGCTATAAATAATGAAAAACTCCGTGATTTAGCCAGAGAATCGTGGTTGATTATTGCAAAATTTTCTAATATATCCATAGTTTGGATTCCAAGAAAAGAAAATCTTGCAGGTAAGATGTTGGGTAGTTAAAATCATAGATCAGAAATTTCTATGAATAACTTTATTATACAAAATCTTAAATTCATTTTATCATGGCTGAATCTGTCTTTTTGTCACCAAAGTCAATTGCTGTAATTGGTGCTTCAGATAAAGCTGGAAGTGTTGGTGCTACAATTACCTCCAACATTATGAATGGTTTCACGGGTGTTGTTTATCCAATTAGTCCATCACGTGATCAAGTATTTTCTAAAAAAGCTTACAAAACTGTTTTAGATGTTCCAAAACAAATTGATTTAGCAGTAATTGTGATTAAAAATACTCTAGTTGCACCCGTTTTAGAAGAATGTGGGAAGAAAAAAATCAAAGGAGTCATTATCATTACAGCTGGTTTCAAAGAAGTTGATGAAGAAGGTGCAAAACGTGAACAAGAAATTAAAGATATAGCTAAAAAATACAAAATCCAAATCATTGGACCAAATTGTCTTGGAGTAATGAATCTTGATCCAAAAACAATGATGAATTCAACATTTCTAAAAATTACACCAAAATCTGGAAAGATTGCTCTAGTTTCTCAAAGTGGTGCAATATGTGCAGCTTTAGTTGAAGATGCAAGTGCTCAAGGAATTGGTTTTTCAGCAGTTGTGAGTCTTGGAAATAAAGCTGCAATGAGCGAAGTTGATGTACTAAAAATTCTTGCTAATCATAAACAAACTGAAGTTATTGTAATGTATCTTGAAGATATGGGAGATGGACAAGAATTTCTTAAAGTTTGTAAAAATATTACTAAAAAACTCAAAAAACCTGTTCTTGTTTTAAAATCTGGGCGTAGTCCTGAGGGTGCTAAGGCTGCAATGTCTCATACTGGAGCACTAATGGGTTCAGATGAAATCTATGATGCTTTACTAAAACAATCTGGTGCAATTAGAGTTGATACTATGGAAGAACTATTTGATTATGCTACAGCATTTTCTAAACAACCATTACCATTAGCTGGTGATCTTGTTATTGTTTCAAATGCTGGTGGCCCTGCAATTATTTCAACAGATGCTTGTTCAAAAATGAATATCAAAATGGCTGATATCACAAGTGTCAGAAAAAAGATTGATGCAGTAATTCCTCCTTGGGGAAGCTCTAGAAATCCTGTTGATATTGTAGGAGATGCTGATTTTAATAGATTCAATAATGTTTTAGACAGAGTTCTTGCACACCCAAAAGTTGGTTCAGTAATTTCTATGTGCACTCCATCTGGAACATTAGATTATGATAAACTTGCAGAAGTAATTGTCACAATGTCAAAAAAATACAAAAAAACAATGCTTGCTAGCTTAATGGGATTGGATGAGGGAATCACAAATAGAGAAATTTTAGCAAAAGGTAATGTTCCATATTATACATATGCTGAAGGTGCAATTCGAACACTTGCAGCAATGATTCGATTTAGAAATTGGGTTAAATCTCCAAATGGTAAAATCACTAAATTCAAAGTTAACAAATCAAAAGCTCAGAAAATTTTTGATAAAGTCAAAAATGAAAAAAGACCAAATCTCTTAGAAGAAGAGGGACAAGAAGTTCTCAAAGCATATGGTTTACCACTTCCAGCTAGTTCACTTGCTACTACAGAAAGTGATGCTGTAAAAACTGCAAAGAAAATTGGCTATCCTGTCGTAATGAAAATTGCTTCACCACAAATTATTCACAAATCTGACGCAGGTGGTGTCAAAGTAAATCTAACAAATGATGCTGAAGTAAAAACTGCATTCAAAACTATTATTAAAAATGCAAAAAAATATGATAAAAAAGCCGAGATTAAGGGAGTTCTAATTGTGGAGATGGTAAAAGGTGGTAAGGAATTAATCATTGGTTCAAAATTAGAGCCTGGATTTGGTCCAGTAATTATGCTCGGAATGGGTGGCATTTATGTTGAAGTTCTAAAAGATGTTACATTCAAACTTGCACCTGTAACTGATAAAGAATCAGATGATATGATTGCATCAATTAAAACTCAAAAACTTCTTCAAGGAGTTCGTGGCGAAAAACCATCAGACATTGCAAAATTATCTGAATGTATTCAGAGACTATCTCAATTAGTCTCTGACTTTAAGGAGATCAAAGAATTAGATATGAATCCTGTACTTGTAATGGAAAAAGGAAAAGGTTGTAAAATTTTAGACGTTAGAATAGGTCTATGATAATATTTTGTTCATAAAATTATCCATTTTGGAATTCAGACTATTTATAGAACTTAAGCATAATTAGAACATGGCTGATGAGTCTAAAGTAATTAGATCTGGAGATGATTACATTGAAAGTCTTAGAAATAGAAATCTCAAAGTATACCTTTTTGGAGAATTAGTTAAAGAGCCTGTAGATCATGCAATGATTAGACCATCAATTAATGCAGTAGCTGAAACTTATGATCTTGCAGTCCGTGAAGAATCTCTTGCATCAGCAGATTCATCAATTACTGGATTGAAAGTTAATCGATTTTTACATATTGCTGAGAGCGCTGAAGATTTAGTTTTACAAAATAAAATGCAAAGAAAATTAGGACAAAATACTGGTACTTGTTTCCAACGATGTGTTGGTATGGACGCAATGAATTCCTTACATTCTACAACATTTGAAATTGATGAAAAACATGGAACTGATTATCATAAAAGATTTTTAGAATTTGTAAAAATGGTTCAAAAAGAAAACCTCGTTATTGGAGGTGCAATGACTGATCCTAAAGGTGATAGAAGTAAAGGCCCTTCTGAACAAGAGGATCCAGATCTTTTCACAAGAATTGTTGATAGTGATGAAAAAGGCGTTTATGTTTCTGGAGCTAAAGCACATCAAACAGGATGTATTAACTCTCATTGGATAATTTTGATGCCAACAATTAGATTAACTGAAAATGATAAAGATTGGGCAATTGTAGGCGCAGTTCCGGCAGATGCAGAAGGAATTACTTACATTTACGGTAGACAATCTTGTGATACTAGAAGTATGGAAGAAGGTGACATTGATGTTGGCAATGCAAAATTTGGAGGACAAGAGGCCTTGATAGTTTTAGATAGAGTGTTTATTCCATGGGAAAAAGTTTTCATGAATGGAGAATTTGAATTTGCATCAATGCTTGTTGAACGTTTCACCTGTTACCATAGACGTAGTTATGTTTGTAAAACTGGATTAGGTGATGTACTAATTGGTGCTGCTGCAACAATTGCAGATTATAATGGCGTTCCAAAAGTTTCTCATATTAAAGATAAAATTATTGAAATGACTCATCTTAATGAAACAATTTTTGCAGCAGGTATTGCATCTTCACATCAAGGACAGAAAATGAAATCTGGTGTATTCCTCAATGACGATATGCTTGCACAAGTATGTAAACACAATGTAACTAGATTCCCTTATGAAATTGGAAGACTTGCACAAGATATTGCAGGTGGATTAATGGTTACTTTACCATCAGAAAAAGATTTTAGACATCCAGAAGCTGGTCCAATGTTAAAAAAATATCTTGCAGCAAGAAAAGGTGTAGATGTAGAAAATAGAATGAGAATTTTAAGATTAATTGAAAATATGACTCTTGGTAGAAATGCAGTTGGATATCTTACAGAATCCATGCACGGTGCTGGATCCCCCCAGGCTCAAAGAATCCAAATTCAGCGTCAAATGCAAGTTGGATACAAGAAAAATTTAGCAAAGAATCTTGCTGGTATTACAAATGATGTTGAAGAACCTTCAGAACCATCTGATTACTTTAAACGTGTTTTCAAAACAAAAGATTCTGTTCTTTAATTCTAATAATTAATTTATTGTTTATTTTCTTTATCTTCGTTTGATTTCTCTTCATTTTGTTTAGACTCTTCATTTTTCTCTTCAGAAATTTCTGATTTGTCAATATCTGTAGAATATTCAGAATCTGCTTCAATCTTTCCAATATCTGATAATTCTTTCAATGTTTCTTTACTGACTATGTCTTCTACCTCTTTTTTCTTTCCTGTAAATTGTTTAATTATCATGATTCCTATTACAATTGCAATAATGATGTAATTCATTGGGGGTTTCAAGATTTGTGTAATGTATCCGACTTGTGGAATGACATATGCAACTTTTCCAATATATTCCTCTTCTGTAATTGGATAATCTGTTCCTCTGATGAATGAGGGATTTGCATCACCTTGTGTTCTAACTGTATATGGATCTTCACTAAGAATAGATTCAACCCTATGAACAATTACTCTATTATGATCTGAAGGTCTATCAAATACAATTATGTCTCCTACTTGAACTTCTTCAAATGGTTCATGACCTTGAATAACTATTATGTCATAAACTTCCAATGCTGGAATCATACTTCCACTAGCAACAACATAAAATGGATTTTGTGTTCCAAATGCGGCTTGTAATCCAATCCAAATTACTATAACTGCTATTACAACAATTGCAATGTCTTTGATAACACCCTTTGAGATAGATCTTTTAGCCAATTACATTCTTTCCTTAGTGATATTCATTAAATTTGTTAATTATTGGATTTTTGTTCCACATTCTTCACAGAATTTAGAGCCATCTTTATTGACAAATCCACATTCAGAACATTTTCCTGGTTGAACTGCAGCAGCTTCTTCTGGTTTTCCTAGTAAAACTACTTCTCCAACTTTTTTAATTGAAGTCCAAGGAATACTTCCTTCTGTTCCATCATTTTTAGTAATTACTAAGACCATTGACTGCGTATTAGCATCAATACCGACCTGTTTTGCAGTACCAACTTTATTTGCATTTTCATCTATGACATTTCTTCCTTCAATTGAACTAACTGAAGCTGAAGAACTTGGCTGTGTTGCTTCTACTGTAGGTGTTGTTGCTTCTACTGTAGGTGTTGTTGCTTCTACTGTAGGTGTTGTTGCTTCTACTGTAGGTGTTGTTGCTTCTACTGTAGGTGTTGTTGCTTCTACTGTAGGTGTTGTTGCTTCTACTGTAGGTGTTGTTGCATTTGGATCTAATGGCTTAGCACTTCCAACTTCCCCTTCTTCATTTGGTTTTTTGAATTCTCTATATTCTGCAATTGAAGCATTACATGAATTACAAATATACTGACCTCTTTCTGCCAAAACTAAATTTTCTGCAACTTCTTCATTTGGATTTTCAAATTCTATTTTTGGTGGACCTTCAAATTCTTTTTCACATGTATTGCAAAAATGTTTAGTAATTTTGTCTCCATCTAATCTGCCAATTGGTGCTAAAAATAAATCTGGACCTCCTAAATTTCCTTTCATTTGTTGTTCATCTGTAACTGTGGCCATAACGTAGCCTCCAGAACCTCTCAATTTTTTCAATCTAAGTTCTGAACTCATAACTCATTTTTATCAAAACGTCATTTAAGTATATATGAAATTTAGTCCAAGATTAAAAAATAACATATTGAAATTTGGTGAACGTTTTTAGGTGTGATAATTAAATCACAATTATAATGGGAATTACTCAAATTTCAGATACAAAGTCATGGGAAGTAGATGTCATTAATTCTGACGTTCCTGTATTTGTAGACTTTTGGGCCGAATGGTGTGGTCCATGTAGAATGGTAGGTCCAGTAGTTGAAGAACTAGCAAATGACTATGATGGCAAAGTAAAATTTGTCAAGGTTAATGTTGACGAGGCCAATGAATTAGCTTCAAAATACAACGTCTTTAGTATTCCAACCTTAATCCTCCTTAACAAAGGTGAAATAGTTAGCCAACAAGTTGGTGCTGCTTCTAAAGAATCATACCAAAGTATGATTGATAGAGCACTAGCATAAATTACTAAAAATACGTTTTTTCTTATTTTTTCATCCTAAAGTAATTAATATTACAAAAATTGAGTCTGAATATGTCATTTGGTGAAGTAGATACACTTGGAATGCTTTTTGATAAACTACAAAGTTTGTTTGATGAATCTCAAGGATACTATGAATCATTTTTAGACACTAACAATATGTACAAAAAAGGTCAAATCAGCGACAAAGAATTTTTTCAAAAGTTAGGTGATTATACAGTTGCATATTCTGCATTAGAATTTTTAGCAATCAAAGTGATATTTGAATTAAAAAAATCTCAAGGTTCCAATTCTGGTAACACACAATCCCCTGGATTGATGCCAGGAATGGGTCAACCTGGAATGATGGCAGGTGGAATGGGTCAACCACCAAGATCTGGAACAGCACAAAACCCTGTTGGTGGAAGTCCGCCAGGAATTGTATCTGCACAAGAAGCATTTGGAGATGTTGGAACTTTACCTTCACCTGATCCAGCATTAATGCCAAGACAAACTATCTCGCCACAACAACAACCTGGAAATGGATGTAATTCATGTGGTGCTGAATTAAGACCAAACTCAAAATTCTGCACAAAGTGTGGATCCAAAGTATAAAATTAAAAATATTATTTTCTTATTCTTGTGTTGTACCACATTCAGGACAAAACTTTGCTGTCATTGATAAACTAGTTCCACATTCTGAACAAAACTTTCCATCTGTTTTTACTTCATTGTATGCATTTCCTACATTTGCTGAGCTTTTTACTGCCCCAGTTGGAACGTATGTTTCATCGTCAATTAAAACCGGTTCAAAATCCTGTTCTGTTAGATATGTCATCATTCTTGGAATTCCTTTTCCTTCATTATTAGGATCTGGCACTGAATCCCCCATCCAAAATGCAAATCTCATTAGAGTCAATTCTGGTGTAGAAAATGCCAGTGTGTGTTTTGACATATAATCTTGTGCTGCCTTTTTACCGTCAAAAACTTCCATGATGACGGTATTTTCTATTTATGTATAATAGTTTCTGGTAAAATGGACCGAGAGGGAATCGAACCCTCGTCATCTTCGTTGCGAACGAAGCATTATACCCCTAAACTATCGGCCCTCAAATTATTTGGGCAAATTTGGGCTTTTATTCATTTTTAATCATTCTAATCCTTTTTCTAATTTGATTTTTTTAATTACGTCTTTGACTAATTCTTCATCCTTTACAACTAATTCATGGAGTTTTTTCTTATATTCTTCATCACCCCATTTTTCTTGATTAAACATCTCTTTGACTAATTTCACAATTTCAGATTTATTTCTCTGATGATCACGTCTTGCAATATCTGAACCTTCCATGATTATTCATTTTGTTTAATCAACTTAAGCGTATTCCTTAACGCATAATAGAGTCTTTGATGTAAAATTTTTTGATGACCTATGATACTGTAATTATTGATTCACATGTAATTCTTCCAACTGGTATGATTGACAAAAATATTGTAATTGATGATGGAAAAATAATAGGTTTAACAAATGACATTCCTGCATGTGATCATAAAATTAATGGAAATGGATTAATTTCAATTCCTGGTGCAATTGATACACATGTTCATTATGGAGTTTATTCTCCAATCAATGAAGCTGCAAAAACTGAATCTCATGCTGCAGCAATAGGTGGAGTTACAACTATGATGCGTATGCTTAGATTAGAAAATGCATTTTCAAATTCTTTACAACCACAATTAACAACTTCATCTGAATATCATTATGTTGATTATGCTATACATGCTTCAATTTTCACACAAAAACAAATTGATGAAATGAGTTTTTGCATTGATAAAGGAATCACATCATTCAAAATTTACATGAATCTTGGTGGTGAAGTTGGTCATGTATACATGGATATGCCTCCAAATTCTACTAATCTTGTTGCATCTAAAGTAAATGTGACAGATGATCTTGTAGAAAAAATTGTAAAGAATGCAGCAACACTAGGATGTCCAGTACTTGTTCATGCTGAAGATTATGAGTCATGTGGATGTGGAATTAAAAAAGCTAAAGAAAAAAATCAAGATGGGTTATCTGCATGGTCTTCTAGCCGTTCACCTGAATTTGAAGCTAAAGCAATCAAAACAGTATGTAAGTTTGGAAGAGATTATGATTGTGTAATTTACTTTGTTCATATTGGTTCAGAACAAGCATTATTACAAATTCAAGAAGAAAAAAAATTAGGAACTAAAATTTTTGTAGAAACATGTCCTCATTACCTTACATTATCATATGAAAAACAAAATGGTTATCTTGCTAAGGTAATGCCTCCAATTCGAACTGAAAATGACCAAAAGGCAGTTTGGAATGCACTATCTAATAACCAGATTGATACTATAGGGACAGATCATGTTGCTAATCAACTTAAACTAAAACTTGATGGTGATGATGTTTGGGGTGCTTTAGCTGGTTTTCCAGGAATAGGTACTTCATTACCAATATTACTCAATGATGGGGTTAATCATA
>JACENB010000068.1 GCA_013867245.1 Nitrosopumilaceae archaeon | reverse complement strand
TCATAGTCTTCATCATACCATGGTACAAAGTTTGATGGACATCCATCAACTGCACCCTCATAATCTTCACGCAGATTAGGACATGCATCAACTGAATCATCAACACCGTCATTGTCTAAGTCACCTGCTGCAAATGCAGGATTCATAGGCATGCTGGTTAGAGTCGTTAATAGTAACAATAGGAATGGTAAAGTGTGTATTTTTTTCAATGCCTAAAATATTCCTGAGGATCCAGTAATTAAACCTCACTCTAAATTCGACCAAAAATATCAAAGGTTCCGGGAAAATTTTCAATCTTGATCAAAAAACTCGATCAATTTAAGTAAACCAAAACAAGATCTGGACTTATGAGTTGTTCAGGAGAAGTAGTTGAAGGAGAAGAGCAACTAATTCAGATAAAGCCTGCAATTTCTGAGCAATTAAAAAAAGCAAAGTATGGTGTGGCAGATCACTCAACTGTAGAGTTATGTCATTGGACAAAAAAATCATTCAAACATGAAGGAAGTTGCTATAAACACAAGTTTTATGGAATTTCAACCCATAGATGTATGGAGTTTTCTCCAGCTGGAATGCACTGTGAGAACAGATGTGTGTATTGTTGGAGACCAATGGAGTTTTATGATTCATTAGAAATGAAACCAGAGCAAGTTGCAGAGCCTGAAGAAATTCTAACTAAACTAATGGCTGAAAGAAAAAAATTGATCAACGGGTATTATGGAGATTCAAGAAATGATAAACAGAGATTGGATGAGTCATTACTCCCTAGCCACTATGCAATTTCACTATCAGGTGAACCTACAATGTATCCAAAATTACCAGAGCTCATAAAGTACCTAAACTCACTAGATGCAACAAAATCAATTTTTCTTGTAACAAACGGTCAAGAACCAGACATGATTCAAAGACTACAAGATGAAGATGCGCTTCCAACACAATTGTATCTATCAACTAATGCTGCAGACTATGAATCATTTTTAAAAATTAACAAACCAAAGTATGATGATTCATGGGAAAGGTGGAATAGAACACTTGGTATGTTGAAACATCTCAATACAAGAACTGTTTTACGAGTAACTTTGATCAGAAATTATAATGATCAGGACTATATGATTCCAGCATTTGCTAAAATGTTTAAAGAATCTAGCCCTCATTTTGTTGAAATAAAATCTTACATGCATATTGGACGCTCTACAAATAGACTAGAGCATTCAAACATGTTAGAGATGGATGAAGTGAAAAGATTTAGTGAACAAGTTGCAAAGCAGAGTGAGATTTTTTCAGTAATGGATGAAAGTTTTGTCTCAAGAATTTCTATTTTACAAAATAATGAAAGATTTATCGACCGTTGGATTCCTGCTTATCTAAATACCAACTAGAGAATTTTTTCAATGCTTTGAATCTATGAGATAATTCATTTTTGTCATTTATTTCTGCAAAAGTTTTTGTTGAATTTTTTGGAACAAAAATCGGATCATACCCCCAACCTTTACCTTTTTGAGATTTTGAGATAGCACCATCTAGTTTTGCATCAAATGTTTTGAGAGTTTTTTTATCGCAATAAGTAATGATTGAAACAAACTTTGCATTTCTTTTTGATGAAAGTAGTTTTAGGATTCCTTTGTTACCTAATGTTTTGAAGACATAGGATGAGTATGGACCTGGAAAGCCGTTCAAAGAATCGATAAACAAGCCATCATCTTCAATAATTATTGGTTTTTTACATTTTGAAAATGCATCTTTAGCTTTGTTTTCTGCAATCTCTTTAAGAGAACTAGATTGAATCTCTTCTAGATTTAATTTGAAAAAGCCTAACTTTATTCCAAATGAATCTAGAATTTTTTTAGCTTCTTTGTATTTGTGAGAGTTTGAAGAAACAAAGTACAGATCAAACGACTTGTGCATATCTACCACGACTTTCAATATCTGATACCAATTTAGTGATTTTCACATAATTGGCATTGCCAACTACAGATTTGTATCCAAGCAGGAAATTTTTCCAAGCAGGAACCATAATTTTTGCATGAGCGCTGTTTAGGATTTCCTTGATTAATCGTAAATCAACTGCGTGATCTTCAGGTTTTATGGTATTTTGAGATAGGCCAAAGTCAATCACATAGACATTATTTTTAAAGAAAATAAAATTTGAAGTAGTCAAATCCCCGTGCATGATACCATTTTTGTGAAGCATACCAACTAATTTTCCAATTGTTTTAGATAATTGAATTATTTTTGATTCTGATAAATCATGAACAGGTTTTCCAGGAATTTCTTGCATGATAATTGATGTGTTTTTTAAATTAACAAAATAAACTAGAGGTGCAGGAATACCAAATGCTTTGACTTGTGAGATTATTTGGGATTCTTTGATAGTTCGTTGTTTTCTAATTTTTGAATCAAGAGAAGAATTTCTATAATTTTTTGTCTTTCTGATTTTTAGAATGGCTTTTGAATTTTGCCACATTGTTTGGTAAATATCAGCTTCAGCACCTTTTTTGATCAATTTCATTAACGTTATATTCAAATGAATTCAATAAAAATTAATCATGGAAGAAGGAGAGAAGAGACTAAAGCAAGAAGACTGTAGTGAAGACGGTTTAGGTTCAGGAATTCTCACATTAACCAACAAGAGATTAGCTTTTGATAAAACTAGAGCAAGAATGATGGATTTTTCAAAACATATGGGAGATACAATACTTGACATCACGTTAGATAATGTAACTAAAACATGGAAAGAGGGATTACTTATGAAAAAAGTGTGTTTTATTGTTAAGACAGATGAAGGTGAAAAAACCTACAAGTTTGGTGTGTTTAACACAAAAAGTTGGCTCAAAAGTATTGATGAGGCAGTTGCTAGTTACAAAAATTAGTAATTCACTTTAACAGTATCTAATCTCCAAGACTGTGTTACAAAAGTATCTTTTAGAGGCACACCTTTTTTGATTTGAGATTCTAAGAGTCCTGTCCAACATATTTGGCTACCACAATCTCCAGCATATTTCAGAGGAACAACAAAGAATTTTGCACCATGTCTTTTGCAGACATCTTGTAGCATTTCAGATAACCGTTTGTTTGCAGCAACACCACCGACAATCATCAATTCTTTTTTTCTTGTAAAAGACAATGCGCGTTCAACAGCTTCTGAAATCATTGCAAAAGCAGTTTCCTGAAGGGAATAACATGCATCAACTTTGCTTTGTTTTGCTACAGATTTTGTTGCAGATAATAATCCAGAAAAGGAGACATCATTTCCTTTTACTGAATAAGGTAACGTAACATAATTCGAAGATGTTGTTGCTAATTCTTCAATATTTTTTCCACAAGGAGATGCAAAACCAATTGATCTACCAAACTGATCAAGTAATTGTCCCAAAGTAATATCCAAAGTTTCACCAAATACTCTCCACTGCTTGTTAAGAAATGCCAAGAGCATTGTATGACCTCCAGAGACTAGTAGAACCAAGGGATTAGTTGCACCAGTAAGTAATTTTCCTAATTCAATATGACCCAGTGCATGATTTACAGGATAAATTGGAATTTTGTAAAAGGATGCCAATGATCTTGCAACTACTGCACCAACACGCAAACATGGTCCCAAACCAGGACCACCAGCATAAGATACAATATCCAAGTCAGTTACTTTGATTTTTGCCTCATCAAGGCACTCAGACAATACCAGTGAACTGTTTTCAATATGGTGTCTTGAGGCTTCTCTTGGATGGATTCCTTCTCCATCAGCGGGACGATAGATTTTCCTAACATCAGACAAAATTTTTCCTTTGTTTCCTTTCTTTTCTATAACAGCACATGAAAATGTGTGAGCGGTGCTTTCTATTCCTAATCCTAACATATTATCCCCTACTTAGTGTTGATACAATTTTAATCACATCACCATTTTTTAGTTTCTGATCACCGCTGATTCTTTGCTTTGTTTTACAGTCAATTGCATGCAAAAATCCTTTTGCAATATCTGCATGAATTAATCCAGCCAAATCCTTTGCAGTGGAATCTTGAGGCACCAATTTAGTATCAGGAAGAATCACTCCATCTTTGTTGGTAAGTTTTGTTTCATCTTCAACGGGATAGACCACAATAAAATTTAATGAATCAAAAACTGCAGTGTTGAGAATTTTTTGAATTCCAGTGGAAGGGATTTTTTCAAAGACAGATTTTACTAAATCAAGAGCCTTTTGTTGTGGAGGAGCAATTTCTTTGCCTTCTACGACAGAAAATCCTTCATCACCAGATGAATAGTTTACAATTCCGGCCTTTGATGCTTTTCTTAGTAACAGTTCAGTTTCTGCACTACAGGGAATTACATTGTCATCTATTTTTTTAATGATGTCAAGATCAGGACACAAATCTGCTTTGTTTGCAGCAATAATCATTGGTTTTGTATTTTTTCTAAGTTCACGTGCAAAATTTACAATATCATCATCAGTCCATTCTTTTGGATCTCTTGAGATAAAACCAAGTTTTTGTAGCACATCTTGTACTTGAAAATCTTTGATTCCTAAACCAGTAAATCGTTTTGCAATACCATCTGTAAGTTTTGCTCTTTTTTGATGAATCTCTCGTGTAATTTTGTCCCATTCACGTTTTAAGATATCAGCAAACCAAAAATCAAATTCGTCCTGGACAAATTCTACATCTTCTAAAGGATTATGAGTTCCAGGTGGAACAGGTTGTCCTTGAATATCAGTAGTTCCAGCAATGTCAACAACATGTATCAAAACTTCAGCTTGTCTTGCATCATCAA
>JACENB010000036.1 GCA_013867245.1 Nitrosopumilaceae archaeon | reverse complement strand
TTGTGAATTAATGCAGGTTTTTCCTTCCCAATTTTTTGTGCAATATCTCTTGTTAATCTGAAGTGTGGATCTTGGTCTACTCCTAATGGTATCAAAACTGGTTTATCTTCTATAAAACATGGAGCTGATTGTAATGATGTATAAAAAATCATTCCAATGTTTGTTTCATTTGTAAATCCAAAAGTTGCTTTTGTATTTGAAAAGTTAATTTTTTTTGCTACTTGAGCTGCGATTGGATATAATGTTTGAATATTTTTTGTATTGATTATTATTTTTGTTTTTTCTGGATTGAAACCTAATGCTATGAAATCTAATGCATTTTCATATGCAAATTTGTTTGTCTCCTCTAAAGTTAAATTTGTTTTTGAATAAAATTTTTCATCATCCGTTAATTGAAAATACAAATTTACATCAAATTTTTCTTGTAACCACTTTGCAAATACCCATGGAACTAAATGTCCAATATGAGTATGTCCTGATGGCCCTCTTCCAGTATATAGAAAAAATCCCTTACCTTTTTGATGATCCTCGATGATTCTGTTCATTTCCCTATGTGAGAAGAAAATCCCTCTTCTTAGCATAAAGTGGTCTTCATTTGTAATATTCTTGATTTTATCGAGTAATTCTGATGATATTTTTTCAGTACCAAATTTTTTAATTAATTTATCATAGTCGATATCACCCTCAACGTGCCAAGGGGTTACAATGAAATCATCAGCTGACATTCAACTTGACTTAGGTTAAGGTTTAAAAAGTCTTTTTCGATCTTTGAACTATTGTCACAAGTATTTCATGATATTGAAAAAAAAATCATTAATTCATTAAAAGAAAATCCAATTCAGACTCCTGAAACACTTGAAAATTCAACTCAACTTTCACCTGATCAAATAAGACGTGGTATTGAATGGCTAAAATTAAAGGATTTAGCTATTGTGAATGAATCAAAATCAAGTGTAATAAGTTTAGGAAAAAATGGTTTAGACTCATTTGAAAAAGGATTACCTGAACGAAGATTATTGAATTTAGTTAAAAGTGGTCCTAAAAAATTATCTGAAATTCAAAAAGAATTGGGATTTGTTTTTGGCCCTGCAATTGGTTTATGTAGAAAAAATAATTGGATTGAAACTTCTTCTGATCAAATTATTCTTAAAACAATGCCATCTGAATTATCTGGTGAAAAATCTCTTCAATTAATTGGGACTAACAAATTACCAAAAGAAGAAATTGATAAAGTTGATTTATCTGAACTTTTGAAACGACCTGATTTTGTTATTGAGGATGTAATTAAAAATAAAAAAATTAGCTTAACACAATCTGCTAAATCTTTAGATGTTTCAAATATTTCTGGAGCCATAGATGTTGAAGCTGAAGTCCCTGAAGTTTTTGTTGCAAGAACACATCCATTAAAAGATACTATTGATGAAATTCGTGAGATCTTTGTTACTTTGGGCTTTTCTGAAATTCTTGGAAACATGACTCAATCTAGTTTTTGGAATTTTGACGCTTTATTCACTCCTCAAGATCATCCTGCAAGGGAATTACAGGATACTTTCTTTTTAGATGGAATCTCTGCAAAAAAAATTGCAAATCCAGAACAAATTAGAAAAGTTTCTGATTCTCATAAGAAAAATTGGAGGTATCAATGGGATGTTAATGAAGCTCGAAAAATGGTTTTAAGAACTCATACTACTTGCGTAACAATAAAACATTTAGCTGAAAATAAACCCGATGAAGCACGAATTTTCTCTTTAGGTCGAGTATTTAGAAATGAAAAAGTAAGCTACAAACATCTTGTAGAATTTAATCAGATAGAAGGAATTGTTGTAGGAAAAGACGCTAATTTAAGAAACTTAATGGGTATTCAAAGAGAATTCTATAAACGAATTGGGATTACTAAAATTAAGTTTTGGCCAACATTTTTTCCATATACTGAACCTTCCCTTCAAACAATGGTATACAATGAAAAATTAGGAAAATGGATTGAATTATTTGGAATGGGTATTTTTAGACCAGAAGTTACAAAACCTCTTGGAATAACTAAACCTGTTTTAGCTTGGGGTGGTGGTATTGAAAGAATTGCCATGTTAAAATATGATTTAGATGATGTCAGAGAATTTTATAATAATAATTTAGGATGGTTAAGGAGTAATACAAAATGCCAGTAATTGAATTATCTTACTCTCGTTTACAAAAGTTGATTGGTAAAGTAACCAAAAAACAAATTTCTGATTCTTTACCATTTTTAGGTCTGGATATTGAATCTGAAGATAAGGATTTAGTTCGAATTGAATATAGTCCAAATCGTCCAGATTATTCCACTGATTTTGGAATTGCTCTTGGTTTACAAGGTTTACTTGGAATTAAAACAGGTGCAATAAAATTAACTGTAAAAAAATCAAAAAATTATTCAATATCTGTTAAATCTGATGTTTCAAAAATTCGACCATTTGTGACTGGAATAATTGCTAAAAATGGAAAAATTGATGATAAAACAATTAAACAATTAATGACAATGCAAGAAGATCTTCATTTTGGTATTGGAAGAAAAAGAAAAAAATCTTCTATTGGAATACATGATTTGGATAAAATTTCTTTCCCCTTGACATATGCCACTGCAAGTAAAAATCATAAATTCATCCCATTAAATTCTGAAAAGGAACTTAGTATATCTGAAATAATTGCTGATACTGAAACAGGAAGAGATTATGGTCATCTCCTTGGCCAATCTTCTCAGGTTCCAATAATAATTGATTCAAATAAAAAAACTGTTTCTTTTCCTCCAATTATTAATGCAGGAATTACTACTGTAACAACTAAAACAAAAAATCTTTTTGTTGAAGTAACTGGAATTAATAAGGCTGATGCTGAAGATATGTTATCAGTTGTTGCAACCATTTTACAAAGTGCAGGATTTAATTTAGAAAGTGTACAAATTTCTGGAGCAAAAAATTCCTCAGCTAAATTACAAGAAAGAAAAATATCGGTTGATTCGTCTTTGATTAATCAAACTCTTGGTTTAGAACTCAATACTTCAAAAATTATTTCTTCATTAAAAAAATCTAGACTAAATGCAATTTTAAAAGGAAAAAAAATTATTTGTACCATTCCTGCATATAGATTTGATATATTTGGCCCAATGGATTTAGTTGAGGAAGTTGCTTTAGGTTATGGTATTCAGAATTTTGAACCTACTGTATCCCCCTCACAAACAATTGGCCAAACTAATCCTGTATCTTTAAAATTAAAATCTCTAAATCAAACAATGATTGGTTTGGGATTTCTTGAGGCATTAAATTCTAGTTTAAGTAGTAAACGTGTCTTGTATGATATGACTAACAGAGATTCTAAAAATATTATCTCTGTCCTTGATTCTAAAAGTCAAGAACATACTATTTTGCGTGATTCAATACTTCCTGGATTAATTGAAAATCTTTCAAGAAATATTCATGAATCTTATCCTCAAAAAATGTTTGAAACTGGTAATGTTTTCAATCTTGATAATCCAATTTCTGAAAAAATTAATCTTGCAGTAATTAGTGCTCATAGAGACGCAAATTTTACTGAAATTAAATCTGTTCTACAAACATTATTAAAAATTGGTTTTGGAATTTCTACTCAAACAAAGACAGTTACAAATCCTAGTTTCAAAGATGGACATTGTGCAAGTATTATTTTCAATGGAAATATCATTGGAATAATCGGAGAAATTGATTCAACTATTGTTGAAAATTATAAAATTCGTGTACCTGTTGTTGGATTTGAAATTTCATTATCTAAATCCATTCTCGCATCTCTTTAACATAGATATTATAATCAATGTCATTCCAATACCAAATAGAATAATGCCAATTGTAAATTCAATAAGGATTTTTTGAAAAATTTCTTTTTGGTCATTTTCTATTGTTATGTAATTATCATTTTCTAAATTGTTGAAATATTCAATTTGGGGATAATCAAAAACTATGACAAATGAACCTAAAATCAAAATTATTAATCCGATTAAAAAATTTCTTTGATTTCTAATTTCCAAAAGTCCTTCACAAAAATTCTATTTCTTTTTAATAAATTTCTAATAGTTTTTAGTAGGTTTATCCAATGACTAATCGCCCAAGAGCAGGCACACAGACGGATTGGGATGACGCTGATCGTAACGATACCAATGATTTCTAATTCACCCAGGTGTGCTACATTATGGGCAACCCCGGTTTCAGAACGTGATGAGGCGTATGGCTATGTCCAATGAAATTTTGCGAGTCAGAACCGGGGAACATTAAATTTCTCAAAAACCATTAAACGTTAGTAATTTGCAAAATACAATAATGGTAAATTATTGGTTAGCAAAACAGGAACCAAGTGGACCTAGGGGATATAATTTTGAACAATTGAAAAAAGATAAAACTACTGTTTGGGATGGGGTTCATAATAATTTAGCATTAAAGCATATGAGAGAAATGAAATCTGGTGATTTAGTTTTATTTTATCATACTGGTGTTGAAAGACAAGCAGTTGGAATAATGCAAGTTACTTCAAAACCCTATTCTAATCCAAAAGAGGATGTTGAACGTTTTATTGTGGTTGATGTAAAATATAAAAAAACATTGAAACGACCAGTAACATTAACTGAAATAAAAAATAATAAAAAATTCAAAGACTGGGAATTAGTTAGAATCTCTAGGTTATCTGTAATGCCTGTTCCAAAACTTATTTGGGATGAGATTATTAAAATTTCGCAAGGCTAGTGTAATAGATTTATTGATATAGTAGAATTATCTAATTGAAATATGGCAACAGCTTATGTTTTAATAAACTGTGAACTAGGTTCTGAAGAAGCTATTATTGGGCAACTAAAGGGCTTAGAAGGTGTAAAAGAAGTTCATGGAACTTTTGGTGCATACGATATTTTGGCCAAGATTGAATCAGACACTGTTGAAAAACTGAGAGAAACAATTACCTGGAAAATCAGAAAAATTGAAAAGATTCGTTCTACACTTACCCTAATGGGTATTGAAGGCCAAACATAAACACCCTTTTTTCTAATCATGCTTCTACATTTTATTTTTGTAATAAAAGAAGAGGATATTCAGAAACGTAAATCTGAATTTGAATATATCAAAAAAATGGCACAATTTTATAAAAAATGGATTAGTGATAATTTTGGAATCAACTATGAAATTCAATGTGATGAATTAATTACAAAACCTAGAAGTATTTTTCAAAAACTAGATACACATACACTTGTTCGTGATCATGAACAACGTGGAAAAGACATATACCATTTTTACTTGACTCATTTTAAACCTCTGTGGACTGACTGTACTTGTGAAGGTTATCATGCTGAAAATTTTGGAATGATTTTTTGGCAAAAACCAAATCAATCTGATGATATTTTATTTTTAGCTGAAAAAAATTGCACTACAGTTTCACATGAAATAATTCATGAAATGTTAAGAATTAAAGGAAATAAAAAATACATTCATGAAGTTCATGATGTTTGGACAAAGCATTTCTATGAACAATTGGAATTCCAACAGTATGGGGAAGATTTTGAAATTACAGAAGAAAAACCTATGTTTTTGACAATGGATATTAGTAAATTTAAAAATTAATTTTTTTAAATTCTAACATTTTGTAACTGAGTAAATATTATTTTCAAAATTTGCAGTTTTAAAATCTAATTTATTTTCTGGATCGTTATCTCTTGATTTACTTAATTCTTTTAGTTCTAACAATGCATCTGATCTAAAACCTACTGATGATCCATAAACTGCATCAGTTAGCATCGTTCCATGGTCTCCTTTTTTAATATCGTCTACCATTTCATAAAATCTATTTGTCTCTTTTTTATTTACAGGGTTTCCTGTGGCTTTATTTTGAGCTACTGAAATATACATTCCATTATTCTTTACAGCAACAAGAATTTTGTGATTTTTTCCTGATTTACCTGGAATTGTTTCATTAACAAGTACTTCGCATTTATGATACATACTTGATACATATGCAAAAAATCTGTATTGTGCATATTTTCCTGCATCATCTTCTTCACAATCTACAAAAATTTTGTGTAACAGATGTAATGCATCATCATTCATACTTTGTAATCGGTCATCAATTCTACCTCTCTCAAGTAATTCTGATTTGCATTCTTTTGCAATTAATACTAAAATAAAATCTGGTAAATTATAATTTTTTAATGCTGCAACAAATGAACCTGCCTGTGACATACCAAACTTTGGAAATCCTTTATTGACCAATTATGCCATCTCCTTGGAAAATTTTGAATTTATTGACAACGTATTGTAAAGCTGGGTTTGGCTTATAATTGTTGAGAATTAATATGCCTATTTTGATATTTTTTTTAATTTTTAAATTGTAAATATTAAATTCGGGAAGAATTTTCTGTATATTATGGAAATTGATACCACTCCAGAACTTGTTTCTAATGTATATGAAAAATTAAAAGAAAATATTGTAAAATTTCGAGATGTTGTAGATAGACCATTAACACTTACAGAAAAAATTCTAGCTGGACATTTTAATGAAATTTCTGAAAAAAATCCTTCTGGAGGAAAAGATTATGTTTTTCTAAAACCAGATCGAGTGGCACTACAAGATGTTACTGGGCAAATGGTAATGCTTCAATTTATGCAAGCAGAATTAAATGAAACAGCTTTACCAACTACTGTTCACTGTGATCATCTAATTCGTGCTGAAGTTCAGGGTGATGTTGATATGAAAGTTTCATTAGATGAAAATAGTGAAGTTTTCAAATTTTTACAATCTGCATGTGCAAAATATGGATGTGGATTTTGGAAACCAGGTGCTGGAATTATACATCAAGTAGTTTTAGAAAATTATGCATTCCCTGGTGGATTAATGATTGGAACTGATTCACATACACCAAATGCAGGTGGTCTTGGAATGATTGCTATTGGTGTTGGAGGTTTAGATGCCGCAGAAACTATGGCTGGAATGCCTTGGGAATTACTTTATCCAAAAAGAGTTGGTGTAAAATTAACTGGTAAATTAACTGGTTGGACAGCACCTAAAGATATTATTTTAAAAGTTGCAGAAGAATTAACTGTTTCAGGAGGAACAAATGCAATTGTAGAGTATTTTGGTTCTGGTACTTCATCAATTAGTTGTACTGGAAAAGCTACAATAACAAACATGGGTGCAGAAATTGGTGCAACTTGTTCTATATTTCCTTATGATGAAAGAATGGAAACTTATCTAAACTATACTAATAGAAAAGAAATTGCAGAACTAGCTAATAAAAATAAAGAATTGTTAGTTGCTGATCCTGAAATAGAATCCGAACCTGAAAAATATTTTGATAAAATAATTGAAATTAATTTGTCCACTTTAGAACCTCATATTGTTGGACCCCATACTCCTGATTTAGCAAGATCAATTTCTGAACTTGCTGATGATGTAACATCAAATGATTACGTGGATCCAATTTCTGTTGCATTAATTGGAAGTTGTACAAATTCTTCTTACGAAGATATGTCTAGAGCAGCTAGTTTAGCAGAACAAGCAAAATCAAAAGGAATTAAATCAAAAATACCACTACTTGTAACTCCTGGTTCTGAACAAATTAGAGGCACTATTGAGAGAGATGGGCAAATGGATTCTCTAAAAGAAATTGGTGCAACTGTTTTAGCAAATGCATGTGGGCCATGTATCGGACAATGGAACAGACCTGAATTAGAAAAAAATGAAAAAAATTCTATTGTTACTACATTCAACAGAAATTTCCCTGGACGAAATGATGGACAAAGATCTACTCTAAATTTTATTGGAAGTCCTGAAATGATTATTGCATTAGCATTGGGTGGAAAATTATCTTTCAATCCGTTAAAAGATGATCTTGTTGCAGCAGATGGAACTAAATTCAAATTAGAACCACCAACAATTGCACCTGAAGTCCCTGAAGAAGGATTTAAGATTCCTGATGGGATTTTTGTTGCTCCACCTTCAGATTCATCTAATACCGATGTAATTATTGATCCAAACAGTAAACGTCTTCAACGTTTAGCACCTTTTGAAAAATGGAATGGTGATGATTTTGTTGAACTTCCAATAATGGTTAAAGCAAAAGGAAAATGTACTACTGATCATATTTCTCCTGCAGGTGCATGGTTATCTCTTAGAGGTCATTTAGATAATCTAAGTGATAATATGTTATTGGGAGCTGTTAATGCTTTTAATGATCAAGTTGGAAATGGTAAAAATATCTTAAATAATGAAATTGAACCTTTTTCAAAAATTGCTAGACAATACAAACAACAAGGTCTGAATTGGGTAATTATTGGAGATAATAATTATGGTGAGGGTAGTAGTAGAGAACATGCTGCAATGACTCCTCGTTATTTGGGTTGCGTTGCAGTTATTACAAAAAGTTTAGCAAGAATCCATGAGACTAATTTGAAAAAACAAGGTGTTTTGGCATTAACTTTCAGTAATCCAGATGATTATGACAAAATACTTGAAGATGATAAAATCAGCTTGATTAATTTGAATAACTTGGAACCACAAAAACAAGTAACTTGTGCAATCACTCACAATGATGGCAATAAAGAAGAAATTCTATTAAATCACTCGTATAATGAATCTCAAATTCAATGGTTCAAACATGGATCTGCATTGAATGTTTTAAGAAATAAAAAATAAAAAATGGGCCCGATCGGATTTGAACCGACGATCGATGGTTTTGGAGACCATCGCCCTACCAGGCTAGGCTACGAACCCACAAGAATCGGAACTATTTGCTTGAATTTTAACTTATTTTTAACCAAGATTTATTTGCAATAATCATATCTGTGTTGTAGGAAGCAATGGTTAAACCAGTTTATTTTGTATTAGGGGCAATTCCCGTGATTGTTGCAATCTTACTTGCTGTTCCATTAGTAACAAAAAATGAAATCCCTGTTTCAGCTACAAATTCTTTTGATAAAGTTGAAATTGAATATACAAAACATCAATTAAAAAAAATAACTAATGGAATTGCTGAAAGAACTGGTGCTGAAAAAACAGAAATTCTAATAATTAAAAATGATGGGGAAACTAAATACACTATTACTGAACAGGGATACCCTCAACCTACAATTAAATCAAAAGTTGATGAAAAGACTTTAAACAAAATTAAGGCTTTGATAAAAGAAACTGGTTTCATTTCAATTGATCCTAATTCTTTTGAAGTTTTTCAAAATGTTACTGACTTTCAAAAATCTTCAGTTAAAGTAACTCTCAATGGACGTGTTAATCAAATTCATTGGCCAGAATCATCTGCAACCCCAGATTTTATTCCTCCCATAATTTCTATGGTTGAAACTGAATTAGATAAAATAATGTCTGAATTTAGTGAATAGGTACAAATAGGCTCTAGCAAAAATTAGGGTATGTTACCTCTATCTGGTGAACGACCTAATGCTAAAGGAATAATTTCTGAAAAATTAGATTCTGTTGACACAATTCGTGGTTCAAGTACACTAAAGAGAGGTTTTGCACATATGCAAAAAAATGGTGTTGTTATGGATGTAACAAATGTGGAACAAGCATTAATTGCTCAAGAAGCTGGTGCTGTTTCAGTAATGGTTTTAGATAAACTTCCATCAGAAGTTAGAAAAGCCGGTGGAGTTGCAAGAACCGCCAGTATTAAAATTATTGAAGAAATTATGGATTCAGTTACTATTCCTGTAATGGCAAAATGTAGAATTGGACATGTTAACGAAGCATTAGTTTTACAAGAAACTGATGTAGATATGATAGATGAATCTGAAGTTTTAACACCTGCAGATGAATTACGACATATTTGGAAATGGGATCTTACAACACCAGTTGTTAACGGTGCAAGATCTTTAGCTGAAGCTTTAAGAAGAATTGAAGAAGGTGCATCAATGATTAGAACTAAAGGCGAACCTGGTACTGGAAATGTTGCAGAAGCTATTACACATATCAAAAAAGTTAATGATGAATTAAGAACAATAAAATCAATTTATGATTCTGGTGATAATCAAGATTTAGTCCGTATGGCAAGAGAGTTCAAAGTTTCTTATGACATTGTAGAACAAACTGCAAAACTTGGACGATTACCTGTTGTCAATTTTGCAGCTGGTGGAATTGCAACACCTGCAGATGCAGCATATTTGATGTCATTAGGTTGTGATGGTATTTTTGTTGGGTCTGGAATTTTTAGTGCAGATGATGCACAAGAAAGAGCAAACGCAATTGTTTTGGCAACTACTTTTTGGAATGAATCCGATAAAGTAAAAGAAGCACAAAAAATGATTGATGAAAGACAATCTATACCTGGCTTGGATGTAAAAACATTAGATTTACGTATGCAAGATCGTGGAGGTTCAGCATGAGTCTAACTCTAGGTGTTTTATCAATTCAAGGAGATGTTCTTGAAAATGTTCTTGCTGTAGAATCTGCTATTGATGCATTAGATATTGATGGAACTGTTACTAGTGTTAGAACTCCTGATGAAATTTCAAAAATTGATGGCCTAATTATTCCAGGTGGTGAAAGTACTACTATAGGTAGACTATCTGTTGCCAATGGTACTTTGAAAATTCTAAAAGAAAAAATTGAACAAGGAATGCCTGTTTTAGGAATATGTGCTGGAATGATTATGTTGTCTAAAACTGCCCAAGATAAAGTGGTAGGAAAAATTGATCAACCTCTATTAGATATCTTAGACATTAAACTAGAAAGAAATTCTTTTGGACGTCAAAGAGAATCTTTTGAATCTGACATTTCTCTAAATTCTATTGGAATTCCTTCATTTAATGGAGTTTTCATTAGAGCACCCTCAATTTCAGATGTGGGAACTGATGTTGAAGTTTTATCAAAATTTAATGAAAAAATTGTTGCAGTTAAAAAAAATAATATTATTGGTGTTGCATTCCATCCTGAATTGACAAGTGATATTTCATTACACAAATATTTTGTAAATCTTACAAATACTCTAAAAAATTAATTTAAAACACGTGGTAAAATTATCTCTATTTGATCTAATTTTGGCACTAGATTACTAGTTTCTTACCAATTAAATATAATAAAATTCAAGGATACTCATGACAGAACAAGCTACAAGTGGTTCAATAGCACCATACTTCGATCAGTTCTTTAACCAGATCAAGAACGTTCATCCAAAAATAGACCCTGAACTCTTGATTAGAATAATGCTATTTGAAATCAATTTGAAGAAATTTGTTGGTCCTGATATTCCACACGTTCACCTTGACGTTCAATATGAACAAGGAGTGGATCTTAAACAAAAACAGGAAGAAGCCAGAGATAAATTCCCAATTGAGGTAACCACTAACAAATGGGGTGATGGTGTAATCTTTTCAGGTTTAATGGGAATCAGACACATCGAAAAAGTTTGTGCAGATCCTCAAATTACTAAAGTAACTGGAACCGCAACACCTAGACATAACTAAAATTTAGTTTTTTTAATCTTTAAAATAATTTTTTATTTAGAAATTTAATTTAAAATTAATCTTTTGAAAAATTTATTTCAATACGCATTGTATTGTTGATGATTTTAATTACTTTCTCGATAATTTTTGGATCCATGCTAAAGAACCCTCTAAATTTATCTCCTCCTAGATCTTCTGCAACTAAACCAAATGGTCCATTTGGTCCTTTAGTAACAACAATCCACATTTTTTCAATATTGGTATCTAAACAACTAAGAATTTCTGCAGTTGGTGGAACTGAATCAGGTGGAATTAAAAATGGATCATCAAATCCTCCGATTACCCAAGCATGAGGAATTTTTTTCAAAATTTCCGTATATCTTTTTTGAACATATTTGTAAAGAGCTTCAGTTTCAAATGTAGCTAATAATGGATCATAATTTTTTACTGCATATGCTTCAATGTCCATACTTAATCTGTAGAGATCCTCTCTTTTTGCCTCAAAATTAACGAAATTTGCTTTTGTGAAGTCATCTAATGTGGATAATCCTGAATCCTCTGTAATATTTTTTACATCACCCTGAGGTAATTCAGGACATTGAATTTTTAATTCATCTAAGAAACTTTCGTATTCTTTTGTCAATACTCAAAAAACTTTTTTGGTATATTTAAAACTAATATTTTATTCTTCTAGTGCTAATTCTATCCAGATTTTTCCTTTTAATCTAACAAATTATGCATTGATTTCAAATCTTTTTTGAATGGTTGTAATATTTCTGGAATGTCTATTTTGATTGAATCTTTTAGTGACAAATTTTGAGATTTCTTTTCGTTCCAAACTTTGGAATTAAATTCTGATATTGCTTTAGTTATTTCTGTTTGTTCTTCAATATTTTCAAAATCAACTTGTTTTTGTTGATGAATGCTCTCATTTGAATACAATGTTTTCCAAAGATGTTCTGTAATGAATGGTGTAATTGGTGCTAATAATTTTAGAATTGTTGATAATGTTTTATGAAGTGTAAATATCGCACCATCTCTTTCCTCATCTGAAAAATCAATTCCATATGCTCTTGCTTTTACCATTTCAATGTAATGTGCAGCAAATACATTCCATGTAAATTCCCTAATTGCAACTGCTGGAATAAAGAAATTATATTCTTCATATCCTTTTTTACATTCTTTTACTAGTTTGTCCAATTCTGATAAAATCCATTTATCTGAATCAGTTGGCACTCCTGAATTGATTACTGGAAAACTTGATAAAAATCTGGACACGTTCCATAATTTGCTTAAAAATTTCTTGGTTGAATCAATTTTTTGCTCATTACATCTAAAATCATATCCGTGATTAATCTCACTGGCACTCCAAAATCTGAAAGTATCTGCACCTTGTTTTTCAATAACTGGTAATGGATCTATTGCATTGCCTTTACTTTTACTCATTTTCATTCCTTTTTCATCTAATCCATACCCCATTACCCAAGCTTCAGACCATGGTTTTTCTCCTGTTAATTCTTCACATCTCAATAGTGTGTAATACAACCAAGTTCTCACAATATCTTTTGCTTGGGGTCTAATTGTAGCAGGATAAACTTTCTTGAAAAATTCATCATCTCGACCAAATTTACTGATGAATAATGGTGATACACTAGAATCCATCCATGTATCAAACGTCCTTTCTTCACCAATAAATTCACTAGAATTACATTTTGTACAGTTTGTAATTGGACATTTTTCATTCCATGGTCTATAATATTTTCCAGGTTCTGGTACATGTGGTTCGGAGCATTCTTTACAGTACCAAATTGGAATTTCTGTCCCATAAAATCTTCTTCTTGAGATTGGCCAGTCGATATTGATTGATTCTAACCAATTCATCAAAATTTGTTTGTGCATTGTAGGATGGAAAGTAATTTCTTTTCCAACTTCTTTCATTTTTTCAATTTTATCTTTTTGTTTAAGATAATATTCTTCCATAGGAATTATTTCAATTGGAGTTTTACTTCTTTCTGAAATTGGAGTTCTATGACTAATTTCTTCAATTTTTTCAACAAATCCTCCATTTTCTAAATCTTCTATGATTTTTGTTCTTGCTTGTTTTGGTTTTAATCCTGCATAATCACCCGCAACATCAGTCATTCTTCCATTTAGTCCAATAGCAACTATTTCATCTAATTGTAATTCTCTAAATAATGCAACATCATTTTGATCACCATAACTACAAACCATTACTGCACCTGAACCAAATTCCTGCTTTGCTGAATGATGTGTTGTTAATTCTACTTCTACATTGGTAATTGGTACAATAATTTTTTTACCAATAAATCCGGAATATCTTTCATCTTCTGGATTAACAATAATTGTTTTACATGCACAAAGTAATTCTGGTCTTGTACTTGCAATAATAATTTCTTTATCTGTATCTTTAATTTTGAATTTCATATAAACAAGCTTTGTTTGTAAATCGTCATAAATTATTTCAGCATCGGCAATTGTAGTTCCAGAAACCCAATCGTAATTGTTAGGCCTATTTGCAAGGTAAACTTCTCCTTTCTTCCATAAGTCAATGAAAGTTGATTGTGTTAATGATCTGTATTCTTCTGAATCGGTTCTATAGTAATTAGTGAAATCTCCGCTTATTCCCAAATTTTTCATAATTAGAATCATTTCTGCCTCTAAATCGTCTAAAGCATCTTTACACAAATTCAGAAATTCCCCTCTTTCTGTTTCTCTCATTCTTATCTTGTGCTTCTTTTCAGTATAGAGTTCAACTGGTAACCCGTTTCTATCAATACCTATTGGAAAATACACATTTTTTCCAGCCATTCTTGCTGTACGTGCAATCATATCTATCTGTGAATAATGTGCGGCTGCACCAATATGCCATGGTCTACCTGATGGATATGGAGGTGGTGTATCTATTGTAAAATTATCTTCATTAGGTTTGAATTCATAAATTTTTTCTTCTTCCCATTGTTTTAGAATATTTTTTTCTAATTCTGGATTCCATGCTTTTTCTGAAATTTTAGGTTCCATTTTCTATCTTTGAATATTAGAAATTATGTGGGATCCTTTGTTGTATCCTTCATAAATGTAAACTCCTACTGCCTCTACATTTTCAGGCATTTTTGGAGCTAATAATTTAATTATTTCACTTGAGAGATTTTCAACTGTAGCTTCTCCTTCAAGTAGATATGTTGTATGTTTTGGAACTTGTAAATCAAACATTCCTTTTGGTCCTTCAAAACTAATTTCATAATGTGTTTCATCTTCTTTTTTAAGATATTTTTTATTAATGAAAAATTTATGATCAAATTCATTAACAACTTCCTTTATGATTTTTTTTGCTATTCCAAAATCAACTAATAAATTATTTTTCATTTGACCTACTAACTCTACCATCACTGAAGATGTATGTCCATGTAGTATGGAGCATTTTTCAACTAGTGGAAGTATGTGAGCATAATCAAATGAAAACGATGCATCTTCTAAAAATATTGAACCAGTTTGAGGTGTTTTATCATAAAATACTATATCTTGTAATTCCTTAATTTGTGCAACATATTTTGCATGACCAATTGCCATTATTTTTTCTTCAGGAAAGTCTTCTTTGATTTGTCTATATTTTTGAATATCTTCATCATTATCAATCACTTCGATTAATCCTTTTTCTGTTTTAAAATCAACTTTGACTTTAGTTCCATTTTTTAAACTAATTTCATAATTGTATTGGTATTCATTTTCTAAAAATGTGAGCATTTGTGCTACTGTTAATTCTGTTCTTGTTTTGAGTAAATTTCCTTTTTTATCTATATACTTGAAATCTGAATCCAAAATTGTAGGGCTTGTAGTCATGTAAAATTTTTTGGCTATGGATATAATATAAATTCTGTAACAATGTGCCTGAAAAATTATTTTTCTATAATTAGACGAGGGAATTTAAAATTCTAGCAAGATTAAGATCGTTATTTGTAATGCCGCCGGCATCATGAGTCGTTAAATCTATTGTTATTCTATTGTACACATTAAACCATTCTGGATGATGATTCATTTTTTCAATTTCCATGGCAGCTCTAGTCATAAATCCAAATGCTTGATTGAAACTATCAAATTGAAATTCTTTATGCAATTTATTGTCTTTAATATTCCATCCTTCCAATTTTTTTAATTCTTCTATAATTTCTGCTTCTGATACTCTCATCATACTAACATTGAGAACTTGTTAAATTAAAAGATTGATAAATTATTCTTACCAGAGATTTCCTTGCATTTTTAAAATTGATCTAATATCTTTTGAAATTGTATCTAATGTTTTTACATCATAATTAGCATTTGTGAAATCTATTGACGTAAATGTAGCCCCATCAAAATTTGTATGTCTTAAATTTACATTACTTAGATTAGTATTTACTAAATCTGCATTTCTCAAATCTGCATAAAATAAATCAGCTCCACTGATATTAGCATTTGTTAGATCAACACCATACATGTCTGTATCCCAAAGTTTTGCATTACTTAGATTTACATTTTGTAAATTTGCTCCTCTTAATTTTACATTAAATAATATTGTATCACTCAAATTAGAGCCGGTTAAATCAGCTCCACTAAAATTAGCATTGTGAATGTCTCTGTTTTTTAGATCAACATTTTTTAAATTTGTATTTGAAAAATTTCTTCCAATTAATTCTTCATACTCAAAATCTACTTTTGAAAAATTTCTTTTTTTAAAAATATCTTCAGGTTCCATTTCTTATTCAGTAAAATTCTTAATTATTACCGTGCTTATGACTATTTTCTTTAAGCATTCCTAGTTTATGGAAATATATGTAAAATTAATTTTAATACTTTAGATGATAAATGGAATCAATTAATCAAATTTTATTAGAACATATTAAAAATTCTATTTCCGAAGTAGTTCCTAAAAAGAAAATAGGCATTGCTTTTTCTGGCGGTGTTGATAGTACATTAGTTTCAAAAATATGTACTGATATGGGATTTGATGTTATTTTACTAACTATTGGTTTCTCTGAATCTCATGATATCTTATTTTCTAAAGAAGTTAATCAACAACTGAATTATTCTCATCATATTTTAGAAATTGATCCTGAAACCTTTCCAGAAATTACTTCAAATATACATAAAGTAATTGCCACTGATAATTTATCTTGGAATGAAAATTGTATCGCTTTTCATTATGTTTCAAAACTTGCAAAAAGTTTGAATCTCGATGTTGTAATTACAGGTAATGGTATTGATGAATTATTTTGTGGATATAATGCCTATCGTGAAGCTTTTGCTGGTGGTCAAACTAAAATCAATGAAGTCATGGATTTAAAATTAGAAAATGAATTAAAAATGATGAAAGCTGTGAATGTTATTTCTTCCGAATTTGATGTAAAAATTCTACAACCATTACTATCTGTCAAATTCATTGAATATGCCAAAACTATTCCTATTACTGAAAAAATTCATAGCTCCGATGATCTATATCGTAAGCATATCATACGCAAATTAGCTAATGATGTTGGCGTTCCTGAAATTTCTTGCAGTAAAAGAAAAAAAGCATTACAATATGGTTCTAAAATTCATAAATCGTTACTGAAAACTAGATAAATTTTTTTACAGTTTTATGAACTGATTTTTCTACATTACTGATGATCTTTGGTGATGCCCCAAGATGTTTTTCAGGTGAAAAAATTGCATCGATTTCATTATTTGTTAATTTTGAAGTAAATGCTTTATCGTTTTTAATTGCATCTTTATACAGCATTCCTTTATCATTTGCCTCAAATGCAACTCTTTGTACATCTCTATATGCTACAAATCTTGGAATTCCTTTTTTGATGAGTGCCTCTAAAACAAATTCTGCAAAAATTTGTCCTTTTGTAATGTATAAGTTATCTACAATTCTCTTTTCATTCACCATCAAATTAGAAACAATTCTGGTCATTGTTTCTAACATTTCATCAACTAAGATTGAGACAGTTGGTATGACAAATCTCTCATTAGCTGAATTTGAAAGATCACGTTCATGCCATAATGGAATATTTTCAAAAGATAATGCAACTTGACTTCTTACTAATTTTGATAATGATGATACTCGTTCACTCTTTATTGGATTTCTTTTAACGGGAACTGCGCTACTTCCCATTTGACCTTTTTTGAATTGTTCTGCAACTTCCCCTATTTCGGTTCTTTGTAAATTTCTAATTTCTATTGCAATTTTTTCTAATGTTGCTCCAATTAACGCTAATTCAAATACATATTCAGCATATCTTTCTCTAGGAACAACTTGTGTTGTGACTTCTGCTGGAAATAATTTTAATCTCTTTGCAGCTCTTCGTTGTACTTCTAGTGATTTTGCACCCATTAGGGAACCTGTTCCGACAACTCCTAATGTTTTACAAATTAAAATTCTTTTTTTAATTTCTTCAATACGTTCAACATGTTTTGCCATTTCTGCTGCCCAATTAGCAAATTTTAATCCAAATGAAATGATACTTGCATGTTGTCCATGAGTTCTACCTACTGCTGGTATTTTTGAATATTTCATAGATTTTTTTGCAAGAATTGATGCCATTTTTGCAACTTTAGGTTCAATAATTTGTAATGCATCTCTCATTTGCATGGAATTACTTGTATCTACTAAATCATTACTTGTTAGGCCATAGTGAATCCATGGTCTTGCATTTTTAGAACATTTTTCGCTTAATGATTCTACTAATGCAGCTGTATCGTGATCACTTTTTGCTTCTAATTGTTTAATTCTTTTTGCAGTAATTTTACCTGACATTGCAGCTCTGTGAATTTCTTTACCTATTGTTTTTGAAATCATTCCTATTTCACTCTGAGAAATTGCTGCAGCACCTTCAATTTCTAATTGATAATCAACTTTTTTTTGTTCACTGAAAATTTCCATCATTTCTTTGGTCCCATAACGACCATTATCAATAGGTAAAATTGCCAACATCTTGGTAATTGTATATTAGAAAATAAATCTACTTGTTTTTCTACTTGTTTTTGCGATCATTATGGGATTAATTCTATCTGTATCTCTTTATGCTTATTTTTGTTTAATTCCTGTATCTGATAATACCCATTCTAATGCTTTCAAATAACCTTGTTTGAAATTTTTTTCATCAATTGCCCAATCAGGATTTGCTCTTAATTCGGCAAGTAATTGATTTGCTTTTTGTGTAATTATTGATTTTTCTAACATAATCTGATTTGAATTCTGATTGATTTAAAATTATTCTTAGAATGCTTATGATGATTTAAATTGGATTGAAAGAAAATTCTACCGATACTAATGTCTTCAGCAAATCCAAAGAAAATTGGAGAAAATCATTATCAAATTGATGCTGATTCAAATCTTGGAATGAAAGTTCCTGTTAGGATTTATGCAAATGAGACATTGCTCCAAAAAATGTTATCTGATAGGACCATAATGCAGGCTCGAAATGTTGCTTCAATTCCTGGTATTGTTAGTCATAGTGTTGTTTTACCTGATGGACACGAGGGATATGGATTTCCAGTAGGTGGAGTTGCAGCTATGGATGCTGAAGAAGGTATGATCAGTCCAGGTGGTGTAGGATATGATATTAATTGTGGGGTAAGATTACTCCGTTCAAATTTAAATGAACAAACTGTTCGTTCAAAATTAAAAGATTTAGTTAATGATTTGTTCAGTTCCATCCCTTCTGGTGTTGGTTCAAAAGGTGCAGTTCGTTTAACAAATTCAGAATTAGATGAAGTTTTAGTTAATGGTGTAAACTGGGCTATTGAACACGGATATGGTTCATCAAATGATTCTGATGTTTGTGAAGAAAATGGTAAAATTCTAAATGCAGATCCAAACAAAGTTTCTGATAAGGCAAGAAAACGGGGAGCTCCTCAACTTGGAAGTCTTGGTTCTGGAAATCACTTTCTTGAAATTCAAAAAGTTGAAGAAATACATGATGAAGAAGCTGCAAATAGAATGGGCATTAAAGAAGGAACAATCACTGTTTTAATTCACTGTGGTTCTAGAGGATTTGGTCATCAAGTATGTAGTGATTATCTTCGGGTTGCTGAACAAGCTATGGAAAAATATAACATCAATTTGCCTGACAGAGAACTTGCTTGTGTTCCAAATAATTCTGAAGAAGGTGAATCGTATAGAAAAGCAATGTTTACTGCATTAAATTTTGCATGGAGTAATAGACAAATGATTACTCATTGGACTAGAAAATCATTTGAACGCGTATTTTCTCAAACAGAATCTGATTTGGATATGAAATTAGTTTATGATGTAGCACACAATATTGCAAAAGTTGAAAAACATAATGTTAATGGTGAAGAAAGAAAATTGGTTGTTCATAGAAAAGGCGCAACACGTGCTTTCCCTTCTAATCGTAATGAAATTCCTTCTAAATATCGAGATTTAGGTCAACCTGTTTTAGTACCTGGTTCCATGGGTACTTCAAGCTGGATTTTATTGGGTAAATCCAATTCAATGGATCTGAGTTTTGGTTCTACTGCTCATGGCGCGGGAAGAACAATGTCTAGATCAAAGGCTCGACGTAATTTTACTGAAGATAGTGTAAAGAAATCTCTTAATGATAAAGGGATATTCATCAAAGCTCTTACTCGTGATGGAGTTGTGGAAGAAACTCCTCAAGCTTACAAAGATGTTGATTCTGTAGTTAATGTATCTCATAATTTGGGGATTGCAACTAAAGTTGCAAAATTAGTGCCTATAGGAGTGATAAAAGGATGAGCGACGAAGATTCTGAACTTAAGAGATTACAGGCTAAACGTTTAGCTGAAATGCAAAAAAATATTTCCTCACGAGATGAGACTGTTGAACCTCCAGAATCATCTGAAGAAAAAACTGTTAATCCTAGAGACGTGTTGGTTAAACAACTGGGATTTAGGGGATTGGAAGTTTTAACAAATGCTGAATCTCAGTTTCCAAATGAGACTAAAATGATCATTGATAAATTATATGAATTAATTAAAAATGGAGAAATTACTGAGAATCTTGATGGCGGAAAATTATTAGGATTGTTTCGTTCAATTGGATTAAGTGTAAGGATGGATACTAAAATTAACATTCAACAAGATGGAAAATTTGTTTCTTTAACAGATAAACTTAGTAACAAATCTAATGATGATGTAGAATGAGTATTACTCTAGAAATTGGAACGCAAAATTATTTGGATGATTTACTTTGTATAAAAAAACATCTTTCTCATATGGAAAGTCTTTTGAATTGTTATGCTAGCTATAATCTTAGTGAACCTTCATCAAAATTTGGTTGGACATTTTTTAAATTAGAATTCAAGTCAAATTTTCAAATTAGTATATCTGAAAAATTTTCTGATATTCTTGCAAAATATCAATATAATGATGACGCAGGAAAATTTACTAAATTTATGAGTGATTATTTTGCTGCTAGAGGTTGTAATGTTAAAGTAAATTCTATTACCTAAACTCTTCTTCCTCTTTTACCACCTTTCTTTCTGGTAGTATCGTGAGGAATTGGTGTTACATCATCAATTCTTCCAATTTTAAATCCGCCTCTTGCTAGTGCTCTGATAGCTGCTTGTGCACCTGGACCTGGAACTCTTGAACCAACTCCTCCTACTGCACGAACTCTGATATGAAATCCTGTGAATCCTTTTGTTCTTGTTGATTCAACTACTGCATTTGCAGCTTTCATTGCAGCAAATGGTGATGATTCGTATCTGTCTGCATTAACATGATTTCCGCCAGAACTGATGGCTACTGTTTCGCCACCTGTGAGATCTGTCATATGAATAATTGTATTGTTATAACTGCTGTAAATGTGAGCAATACCCCATTTTTCTGGACCTTCTTTTTTAGCCTCAGGTTGATTTTGTGTTTCAACTACTGCCTCAGTTTCTTGTGTTTCAACTACTGCCTCAGTTTCTTGTGTTTCAACTACTGCCTCAGTTGTTTCAACTGGTGCTTCGACTTCAGCTTCTATTTCTGACAATGTTTACCAGATCTTAAAGGGTTTAAAAAACATTGATTTCGGAAAATCATTAGATTTTGGTCACTTGGGTTAAAATGATTCATTATTCATATACTATAATTTATGAATATTTTTGATGGCTTCTATTATTTTATTACTAATTGTTGTTGCAGTAGCTGCTGCATTATTGGGTTCTGTTTTGATCCAAAATCTAACATCGATCAATGATGTAATTTTATCTCCTATAGAAAAAAAATGTCAAGAAATTGCAAATGAAGGATACAAAATGCATACCTTATACCCCAATTCAAACCCAGATGAGCTTTTAGAAAATGATAGGGAGCGATTGTTATATCTTGATGATTTGTGGATGAAAGAATGTGTTTCGGTTTTACCAACTGAATCAATTTTTAATATTGTAAATAATGTTGAGAGAGATTTTTCTTTTGGTCAATAATTACTTAAAATGTTTCCACCCTAAATCTTTTAATTTGAATTCCTCGTTATTGTTTTGCACATATACTCCTTTTCCTGATGCTACATAACCAATTTCAATTATTGGTGTTTTCAATAATATTGAATTTTTTATTATAGTTTTTCTATATTTTGAAGGAATTGTAAATACAAATTCATACTCCTCACCTCCATTAAATATTGCTGAATTTAAATCTCTATTGTGTTTTTTAAAATAATTTTCTAAATCCTTGTTGATTGGTATTTTATTAATAATAAATTTTTTTTTACTTTGTTTTGACATTTCATTTAATGTTGTTGATAAACCATCACTAGAATCCATAGATGATGAAAAATATCTTTTATTTTTTAACCCATAATCTAGTCTTGGTTTTGGATTTGTTACTGCTTTAATGGATTTTTTTATCAAATTGTTTGTTTTTTTAGTATCTCCCAAAAGAATCTCTAATCCTAATGATGTGTACCCAAATGGACCTGTTGTAAATATCAAATCTCCTTTAGTGGAACCTTTTCTAGTAACAATTCTATCTGATTTTCCAAAAATGCAAACGTTAAAGACAATTTCTTTTCCTTCATTTGTATCTCCTCCAACTATTGAAATTTCATATTCCTTGCATGCTTTTTTAAATCCATTTGCAATATTGGTAATTTCTTTTGTTGAAATAGATTTAGGTATGTTTATTGAAATTATTCCATATTCTGGCTTAATTCCTTTTGATGCAAAATCACTTACACATGCAATTACGCTTTTTCGTGCTGCATCCAATAATCCCATTTTTTGTGGAATGTCTGTACTTTGAACCATTGTATCTGTTTTTGCTATGATTTTTGTTTTTCCTAAGGTAAATTTTTCAACATCTTCAGAAATAAATTTTTTATTTCCTAATTTTCTTTGAAAAATATCAATTATTTTCTTTTCATCTAATTTTTTCATAATTCTCTTTTACCAATCGTATAGTGTCATTAACAATCATTTTACATTTTTCTTTATCATTTGATTCTCCTGAAATTCTAATTATGTCTTCTGTATTTGATTTTCTAATTAAAATCCATGTGTCCTCATCAATAATTACTTTAATTCCATCACGTGCATCTATCTCTGAATATTTTTTCATGAAACTATTTTTTACATTTTCAATTATTTTTTCATGATGATTGGAATCAACTTTTATTTTCTCTCTTATCTGAAAATAATTTTCCATATAATTTATTATTTCAGTAAATTTTGAATTTTTTAACATTGATGATATTAAACCACTTGTGAGAATACCTTCCCTACAATAATTGAATTCAGGTAAAATAAATCCCGCACTGCTTCCTTCTCCGCCAGCTTGCGAATTATTCTTTATCATATCTTCTATTACATTTGCTTCACCTACTTTTGATCTTACAACTATTCCACCTTTTTCTTTGATGAATTTTTCAATTGAAACACTAGTGTCTAAACTCAAAACAAACTTTTTGTATCCTAATTCCAATGATTTTGCAACACCTAAACCAAGTGTTACATCTGGAGTCTGTTTTTTTCCTTTTTTTACAACCACTAAACGATCTCCGTCTAAATCAAATGCAAATCCAATTTCTTTATCATTTGTAATTTTACTTAATTCAATTAATTCATCTGATGTAGGATCTGGACCTCTAGAACAGCCTAAAAGTTCTTGATTAATTATTTCTACATCACATCCAATTTTTCTTAGTAAATTTTCTGCAAAATCTTTTGCTGCTCCTCCTCCGTTATCTATTACAATTTTAGGTGAATTTTCTACATTGCCAATGATTCTGCTTGCATCTTCAACATATGTTGATTTTATTTGCTTAATTTTACCAATTTTTGATTTTAAAATTTTTTGATGATTAATTATGTTGGGGAGTTCTTTTTCATTAATGCCTCTTCCATCCAAAATGAATTTCATTCCATTCCATTCTATTGGATTGTGTGATGAAGAAATAATTATTCCTGCGCCATATTTTCTTGATTCTCTAAATACTACTGGAGTGGGTACCATTCCTAAATCAAAAACATCAATTCCATTTTTCATTAGAACTGCACCGATTGTTTCTTGAATCATTTTTCCAGAAGGTCGCGTATCTCTTCCAATTACGCATTTTTCAGATTTAATTAATGATGAAAAATTGTTAGTAAATTCAATTATGTCTTTTAGATTAAGATCCTCTCCAAATATTCCTCTGATACCTGAAATTGTTTTTTTCAATTACCCAAAGTCGGAAAGGCTTTTTATTAACTCTGATGGATTTATTCATTCGTGCCTTGGTAGCTCAGCCTGGTAGAGCACCTGATTCGTAATCAGTAGGTCGCGGGTTCAGATCCCGTTCAAGGCTCTTTTAAAATTTTTAAAATCATTTGGAAAAATCGTTGTATTATTCGTCTAGAGTTTCAATATCTATTTCTAACTCTTTGCCTAAACCTATCCACCATTGTTTTGTTTGTTCTGTCATGATCCCTTTTACTTTCTTAAAATGCTCCTTAATAGATCTGTCGGTTGATAAATAATTGATCAATTGATAATTTTTTGTAAAATTATTTCTATTCTAATCCTGCTTGTTTTCTTTTTCTTTTTCTATACAAGATGATTATTAGAGTTGCACCTGCACATCCCCAAAACAATGGTGTTAATCCATTTCCAATACCAAGTGGTATCAGTGTATCTAATGCTCCAACAAATCCTAAAATCATAATTGACACAAGTACTAATCCTATTATTTCTAGTATTTTTGACATATTTTCTACTCTATTCTCTGGAATCAAAAAGATATATGGTTTTGTAAAATAGGTAAGGTATGGACAAGTATCTTACAATCATCTTAATTTTCATGGTTGTAGGAATTCCTATTGCTTGGGTTTCGCCGATGACTGGAGAAGTACGTGAACAACCACTTCTTCCACTATTTTATGGCTCTATTGGTGGTATAATCTTCATTCTTTTCTATGGTGGATACAAAGATAAAAAAGCAAGAGAGAAACTTAATGCTAAAAGAAAAAGATCTAAAAAGAAATAGAATTAAAGTTCTAAACCAAATGATTCTGCAATACTTGAAAAATTGACATATGATTCTAAGTATTGTCTACCTTTTGATGTAATGACAAATGTGTTTTTTCCATCATATTCAATTTTGTTAATTAGGCCAGCACCTGTCAAATTATTCAAAAATTTTGATAATCTAGAATGTGATAAGTTTGCTTTAGTTAGAAGTGATGTGGTTTTGATGCCTTCTTGGCCTGATAATTGGGTGACTGTCAACAGATCTGCAACAATTTGCATACTAGTTCTGTAAGCTACCATGTGGGATATAATGAAAAACTCAGATATAAGGGTATTACAATTCATTCAGATCAGATAAATAAGCTCTTCTTGCATTTTTTTATAATGTCTTCTCAATCACCAATACCTTGGTACGATGATTTTGTGGGTGTTGCATATAGATACTATGATCTTAGAATGAATGTAGTTCCTTTAATTGCTGATAGAAAACAATCTGCTTCCCTCTGGCATGATACTATTCATTGGTGGGTAGATCCATCAATTAAAATCAGATTTGTTGAAATGGAAAATGATTATTGGTTTATCATGGGATCTGATTCTCAAAAACCTGATACAAATTTAGCTTTTTTCAAAATATTGCCAAAATCTGAACATTATGAACGATTCAAAAAGGGTCATGGTGGTGAAGCCTATCTTAGATTAGGAGTTTATACACAAAAATCTCTAAACGATGCCAAAAAAAATGATTCGTGTAGTTGTGGTCATGAAGCACAAGATCATGATGAGGGTGATGATGATGTTTGTTTATTCAATGATTGTAGTTGTAAAGCATTTTCTACTTTTCAAGTGAATTTATTGAAAAGAAAAAAAACTATAACTGATATCAAATTTTTAGAGGAAAATGATGTTAAAGATGATCCTCTTGCATGGAACTGTTTTAATGTAAATAAATATTCAAAAACTGATTAAAATCAATCTAGATCCTTGTTAACTCTGATATGATCCCCTGGATAATGTTCATCAACTTTTTTTGAATAACATTTTCCACATAATGTTCCCTCAATGCCCCATTCATCCATTGGATTGTAGCGTTGTTTTACTTTCTCATTACAAATGGTGCATTTTTCTTTTAAACCCAATTCGATTTTTTCTATTTTTCATCAATATAAAAAACATGCTAGATTCTTCATATCTGAGAAAATTATGTTAAATATTACGTATTTCTCATTAAATCAGGTAGCTAGTTTAACCAATGTAAACCTCCTGCAAGATTTTTACTTGGTTAGGCTACTGCCTTTCTTATCAAAATAAATTATTTGCAATTTTTCTGAGTGCCATTATTTCTTCTTCTTCTTGTCTGATTTTCTTATCTATGACTCTAAGCATTGTATCATTCCAAACATGTTGTGAGAAGAAATTATGTTTTGTATTTGCCATCTCAATTTCATCATCTACTACTGTATCTTCTAGAAATTTTGTCACAATTACATCTGTTATTTTTAAAATTCTATTGTTTAGCTTAAAACTATGAAAAATTGGTTCTAATTTTCTAATATCTGATTTAAAATCTCCTTTAGATTCTAAAATTTTTTTATGCAAAATTCTAAAATAAACAGCTACAAAGAATAGCGTTGCATATCTTTTTGTTTTATGACCTCCTTGTTTGCCGTATTTCAAAGATTTTTTTGCAAATTCTTTTACAAGATATGGATATAGTATAATTCTATAATCATCTTTTAGATTATCGTTAAAAATTTGATCATATTTGCTACCTCTTGGAAGAAACTGAGATGGAGAACTGTATGACTCGGTTGGTCTTTGTTCGATACCAGCAACTAATGATTGAATTGCATCTTTTGCAACAATGACTTTTTTATGATTATCTGGAAGATAATTGTTGTATGCTGAATCACCACCATATTCTAATTGTTTTGATTTTGTTTTTGTATCAAATGAGCCTGCTTGAATTTCATAAAAATATCCACAATTTTTTAATTGTGATTTAATTGATTTATGAAAATCCATTAATGAAACTAAATCTTTTCCTCTTACTGAATTTTGAGAATTTCTATATTTTGTAATATTGTTTTGTTCTTGTTCATCATCAGCTTTTATTATTGTGACTGTCATTGAACCATCCATATTTTTTGTTCTCTTTGAATGATCTAAAATTGAATTTGATGTTTGTGCACCATTAACAATTTGTGGAGCAAAAAGTTCAATCATATTTTCTCCTAATTCTGTAAAATCACTAACTACAATTGTAATTCCATTATTATAAAAAAAGAATTTTCCTGGATTTGTTTGTAAAGTATCTCTTAATCCTTTGTTTACTGTAGTTTTAAATTGCATCCATTGTCTAATGTTTGATTCAAAAACATAATCATGATTTTTACTCACAAATTCTGTCAATTCACGTAGTTTTAAAATTCCTAGAATAGTATTTTCATGTCTAAGCATTCTCTCTAATTTTATTGATGATTTTTTTCCTGCAGCTGGTTTTTTTATTCTATCCCATAATTTTTGAATAATTTTTTCTTCATCAATTATTTCTACTAAGTCATCTTGATAATCGACTTTTTGATCTGTAACATAACAACATTTTATTTTTAGATTTTTTTCTTTGATTTTTGTAACAAGTTGAGCTAATTCTGGCCTCATTTTTGTAATGTCTTTTGCAAGTAATCTTTTTGCATCTTCTTTGAATTTTGCAATTGCTTCAAGGGAATGTGAAGTTCCATATTTTGATTGGAATAATCTAACAGTATTATCTGAAAAATCTACCGGTAAATACGCATCAATCCCTAGATCGTTTGCTCCATCAACAATTGCATCTGCTGCATCATCTTCTGTAGCCTCAAAAACTCTTGTTAAAATCCACTGAAGGAAGTTATTTCCTTTTTCTACTTCGTTTTTTGAATCTTCTGCATATTCATGAATGCTTTCTCTGATATTTTCTGCAAATCCTTCTAAAGGTGGGCTCGAATTTTTTTGTAGTAATAATGCATGTGAACCTGGAATGTATTCTAATAATCCATTAGGATTTTGTGACATTAATTTTTGTAATGTATTATATATTTAGAGAATTAGGTAATTGTGTAATAACTCTCAAATGGATATGAAATGAAATGATAAAAAAAATAATCTCTTTGGCAATAATATTGGGAATATCTGTAACTGTTATTGGTTTGTCATTATCTGGATTAAATTCTGAAGAAATTACTTCTGAAGAAATCAACTCTGAAGAGGCTAGTTTAGAAACTGAAGAAATGATGAAAGCAGATGTTCTAATACCAACCAAGGTCTCACGTCCTGGATGTGATATTGAAGATATTTGTTATATCCCATCGAAAATAATTGTAGAAAAAGGAGGTTCTGTCACATGGTTGAATGAAGATTCTGCTTTTCATACTGTAACATCTGGGTTTTATGGAGAGCCTACTGAACTTTTTGATAGCGGTTATTTGGATCCATATCAGTATTACACATTATCTTTTGATGAAATTGGTACATTCGATTACTTTTGCGAATTACATCCTTGGATGTTTGCTCAGGTAATTGTAGAATAAAGGTACCCGAGGGAGTCGAACCCCCTTGTATAAGCTTTGCAGGCTCACGCATAACCGTTCTGCCAGAGTACCGTTTTGAAAAACACGAAATGAACAATTAAACTCTTTAGATTATTATTTACTAAATGATTTTGAAGCTAATTTTACATCTTCAGCTTTGATTGTTTTTCTACCTGCATGTGATGCCATATCAACAGCATTTTTTGCAATATCTTCAGCAATATCTTCTATAATTCGTCTTAATTCATCTGCTGATTCATCACTAACTCTTTCTGCACCAGATTTTTTTAATATTCTATACATTGCTGATAATCCCAATTCTGAAGATTTCATAATTTTTGTTTCTCTTTTTTGTGAAAAAACTTAATGAGTGAAAAAATATCACTAAGGAATCGATTTATACAGACAACATTCAAAATTTATTAGATTATGACATGGTTATTTGATTCTCACATACATCTATCTGATTCTGCATATTTGCCTGAAATTGATTTTATTTTAACTCAAATGGATTCACTCAAAATTAAGGCATGTTGTGTTTCTATGAATTATGAAAATTCGCTCTCAACATTATCTTTGTCAAAAAAAAGTGATCTTGTTTTACCTTTTATTGGAATTCATCCTGAATGTTCAAATGATGATGATCTTGAAAAAATAAATGATTTAATTGAATTAAATCAAAATTCTATTTCTGGTATAGGTGAGATAGGATTGGATCCTACTTATTGTAAAAATAAAGATGATACTCAGAGACAAATTCATGTCTTTGAATCTTTACTTTCATCTGCAGAAAAATTTCATAAACCTGTTTCAATTCATTCTAGAAAAAGTCTTGATGATATTTTTGAAATAATGACTTCATATGATACAAAACATGCTTTACTGCATTGGTTTGATGGCAGTAAAAAACAACTTCAAAAAGCCATGGATATGGATTTTTTTGTATCGTTTGGTCCTGTAATGATTTATGCAAATGATAAACAAAGTTTATTGTCAAAAGCTAATGAGTCAAAAATTCTTGTTGAGACTGATGGACCTGTTAGATTTTCTAGATGTTTTGAAATGAAATCTGGACAGATTAGCTTTATCCCCAGCGTTATTTTTTGTGCCTCAAAAGTTCTTGAAAAAACATTTGATGACATGTCATGTCTATTGGAGGAAAATACAAAACGGTATCTTGGAATATAGGTATAAAATACCCCCTTCGTTAATTCATGCGTGGATAGGATAAAACGTCTTTCATTTGAAGTATTAAATGACCATAAGACAAAATTTGGTGAAGATTTCACTGAAAACAAAAAAGCACTAAATCAAGTTTCTATTATCCGCTCAAAAGGATTGAAAAATAAAGTTGCAGGATACATCACACGATTTAATAAAAAACAAATTCTCAACGAACAATACAAACAAGATAATGTTGATTCTTCAAATGATGAAGAACAAGATTCTTCATTAGAGATTACAGATTCTGAGGATATTTCTGAAACAGTTGAAGAAATTACTCTTACAAACGAAGAAGTTGAAACAATTACTGCTACAGCAGAATCTGTAGAAGAGAAATCTGAATAATTAATTAAATATTAATCTCTAAATTGTAAATAAGATATTGATATGATTGCTGTAAAATTAGTCGGTGGTGCAAAAAAATTATTTAATTCTGAACAATTTCAAATTGAAAAATCTGATATATCAGTAAATGAATTACTTGAGCATTTGTTAGAAATTAAACCTAATGATACTTCTGAACTTGATATTGAAAATATCCTAATTGCAATTAATGGTTCTGATTCTTCAGCCATGAATGGAAAGGATACTATAATCTCTGATGGTGATGTTGTAAGTATAATCCCTGTTATTCACGGTGGTTCCTCAAAAAAATTAACGTTTGAAATTGAAAAAAAGCAAATTCACATTATTGAAATTTGTGGCCAAAAAAAAATTGATATTCAATTTCTTGACAATTTAAGAGAAAAATATCCTAAATTAAAATTTCAAGTTATTTCAAGTAATTTTGTTCTAAATGCTTCTCATTTAAAGAAAATTTTATCGATTTCAATAAATGCAGAAAAAAATAATATTTTACTATCAAACAAGCTTGAAACTGATATTTTAATGAGATTTGCATCCACGTTACAAATTTCTAATGCAATTTCTTCTGTTGGTTTGAAACCTTCAGTTAATTTTATTTTAATTGTAATTGGAAATAAAAATCACTTTAATTCAGTATATTCTGAATTGTCTCCATTATGTGTAAATTTATTTTTGAAAAATCATACTTCGTTTATTAAAAAACATTTCAATATTTCAAAAAAACATATTGATTCAGTATATTCAAAAACTCCTCTAGAAGATATTTTGGTCGAAAAAGCTTCTATTTTACTCTGACATACTTCGTTTAGTTTTTTCTAGACTAAGTATATCTGATTTTTTAATGAGTGAAATCCCTGTAACGATTCCTAGTATCTCAATTAAAATAATTTTATCTGGATAATCTAATGATACTTTGTTTTTTATTTGATTTGCAATATTTGTAATTATTTCTTTACTTGAAATATCTGAATTTCTTTTCTCAATTAATATTCTATATGATTCATCATCTTCAATTTTATCTGAAATGCTAGAAATACATTCTTGAATTTTTTCAAGATTTGTTTCAACAATTTTTTGAATTGGAATTACTCTTAAGCAGTATCTGATACTCCAAGGCTCATCTAACAAGATCTCCTTCATTTTTCTAACTACTTCTATGGGATCTAATTTTGTTTGAATAGTAATAATTCCAGACATATTGCTAACAGAAATTTTAATATCGGAATCTCCTAACTCGTCTAAAATATCTATTATTTCTTCCTCTGCTTCTCCTTCTAAATTTCTTGCACAGGTAACAATCAGATTCATCAAATCGTAATATCCTCTTTTTTTAATGCGCCTTCTCTAATGATGTGAATTTTTTCATTTTTTATTTCTATAATTGTTGATTCGCCTTTACTTGTAATTGTTCCTCCATCAACAAAAACATCATAGTTTTTGACATTTTTCATGCATTCTTGAGGATCTGTAAATGATGAATCCCCCGAAATATTTGCACTTGTGCCGACTAGTAAATTACATTTGTTTAATAATTTTAAAGTGCACTCTGAATTTGGAATTCTCACTGCAATTTTATCTTCTAAATTCAATGATTTTTTTAAATTTTTATCTTTTAATTTTAAAATTAATGTAAGTGGTCCTGGCCAATATTTTTTAATAATTTTTTCAGTAAATTCGTCTATTATGCTAATTTCTTTTACTATCTGTATTGAACTTGCTAATACTGGTAATGACTTTATTTTTTCCCTTGATTTAATTTCATAAATTTTTTTTACTGCATTTGCATTGTATGGATTACAACCTATTCCATATACAGTATCTGTTGGAAATATTACAACTCCTCCATTTTCAATAATTTCATCTGCTTTTTTAATTCCCTCATCGTGACAATTTACTTTCATTATAACTAACATTCATTATTTCTTTAATTATTATTTTCTTTTTGTTATTGTAATTTGTATTAATTTAATACAAGAAGAAATTAAATATTTAAACCAAAATTATCTGCAAATTTAGAAAATGAATGATATGCTTGAAGAAATTCTCTTCCTGATTGACTAATTTTATATCTGTTTGAACCTTGTGAATCAGCTTGTTCTAACAAGCCTTGTGAAACTAATGTTTTTAAAATTCTAGAAATTCTAGAATGAGAAATATTTGCTTTTCTAATTAGATATGTTACTGTTGCCCCATTTTCATCTTGAAGGTCATCTCTAGTTGTTGACAATATGTCTCCAATAATTTTCATTTGTGTTCTATATTCTGTCATTTCCCTGTGTTTTTTGTTGTTAAATCTGTATACGAAACAAATGATATTTTCGTCTATACTAAAAAGATAAAAGAATTTGACAACTCTGGATTTTTGAGCCTATTTCAAATTTTATCCAAGTCGTCATCAAATTTTATCCTCTTTAATGGAACCTTACTTACTGGAATGAATAATGCAACTAATCCTCCTATTTTGATTGTCATAGATATTGAATATAATATTGATTCAGGAAATACAAAAGAATACCATCCCAAAAATTCTCCAAATGCTAAAAGTCCTAATCCTAAGGCAACTGAAACTGCACCTTTGTTTTTATTGTCTCTATATGACAATATTGTTTCAATTGCACCATACACCAATAAAATAAATGAAATTGATCTGAAAATATGTTCTAGTTGAACTGTTGACACCAAGAAAAATGGTAAAATTCCTATTGATCTAAAGTAATTTGATTTTGGAAAAAATGCTTTAATGCTGTGGGAAAATGCAATAAAAAAATATCCTACAGTTTGAATTACGATTCCTAATGTTTGAATTCCTCTATCTATACTTCCAGATTTAATTACATAATCTTCTAACATGTATCCTGACCAAATCACAAAAAATCCTATACTGATTGAAAAAAATGCAATTGTTAATCTAAATAATGTTGGACTACCAGTATTTCGAAATCCCACAAAAGACATAATACCAATTGCAAGTCCTACTAAAAATCCTACAAGATTTAATATATTTTCTAATAAAAATTCCAATGATGTTTAGTAATTTCTTAAAGTAATTATTTTAATCTGATGAATCATTTTACCATCTTGTTAATCCCATTCATCCAAAGATCCTGCTGTATGTCCTTCTGTGCTACCACCCGATGCATAATCTCCTAAAATATCTGAATATCTTGGTTGATTATGTGCTACAAATTTTACATATTCTCCGTAACTCATATCTAAATCACATGAACCACATTTGACAACTGAATAATCCATTGCAACTTCTGCATTTTCTTTACATTTTGGACACTTGATCTTCATGCTATCTGATATTGTTCATTAATTATTATTACTTTACATCAAAAAAAGATAAAAGGAGTAATTTCTTCCTGATTCTTATGAGTCGTACATGTACCAAATGTAAAAATTCTATTCCTGATACTGAACAATTAGGACCAGTAAATGAAAAATATCCTACATGCACAAAGTGTTGGACTGAATGGAAAGAATATCAGATTATGGTCATGAATGAAATGAAATTAGATATGTCTATGGCTGATCACAGAAAATTATTAAAAAAACACGAAAAAATCTTTGTAGGTGTATTATCTCCTGAAGGAGAAATCATTGATTACACAAATGAAGATAATAGAAAACCTGATGAGCCTCAAGTAAACTAAATTTTTAAATGAATTTTTGCATTATTTGGTATAATGATTAGAATTTTTTTCCTATCACTTTCATCCAGATTTTGAATAATTTTTTTGATCGTTTTTGCTATAGTATCTTTTTCATTTTCTTCTAATTGCAAAAACATTTCTAAAATCCCATCTAGATTAAACGCAATTAATTTTTCTGGTTCTAATAATGATTGGTTAATGTATGCTTGAAACATTCCTTCTCTATGATCTTCTGGAAGACTTGCTACAATTTTTAACCATGATTTAAACAATTTGGAAAAATTAAGAAATGGAATTGTTGGACCAGCTTCTAAAGCATTATAGATAATTTCTTTTTTGTCTGATTCCTCTTTTGAAAAAAATTCAATCATTCTTTTTTTTAAAATTGGCACTCGAAGAAAATCTGGTAGACTAGCTAAATTTACAATAATATTTCCAGCAAAATTATCTTCAGACATCGATCTAATCTGATGTTGCTTGAATATAAAATCATGTGACAATACTTTAGCTTAAATAAACGAAATGGATGTTTAGAATTATGACATCTACCGTTGTTGTTGGAGGATTTTTTGGTGATGAAGGTAAAGGAAAAATTATTTCTTATTTGGCAATTAAAGACGATCCTAAAATTATTGTTCGAGGAGGTGCAGGTCCAAATGCTGGCCATACTATCATGGATGGTGATAAAGTCTACAAAGTCAGAATGCTTCCAAGTGGATTTTTAAATAAAAATGCTAAAGTTATGATTGGACCTGGTGTTGTAATTAATCCTGAAGTTTTAGCCAATGAAATTCAGGATTTTGGTGCATCTGGTCGTGTTTTCATCGATAAACACTGTGGTGTAATTGAAGATTCCCACTTACAACGAGATTCTAAAGGAGAATTGAAAGAAAAAATTGGTAGTACTGGTAGTGGAACTGGTCCAGCAAATTCTGATAGAGCAATGCGAGTTTTAAAAATGGCAAAAGACTTTGAATCGTTATCTTCTTTGATTACTGACGTTCCTGAAGAGATTAATTCAGCATTATCTGCAAATCAAAATGTTCTAGTTGAAGGTACTCAAGGAACATTCCTTTCACTATGGCACGGAACATATCCTTTTGTTACTTCTAAAGATGTTACTGCATCTGGAATTTGTGCTGACGTTGGTTTAGGACCAACAAAAGTTGATGAAGTAATTGTTGTTTTCAAATCATATGTTACTCGTGTTGGAACTGGTCCCTTAGCTAAAGAATTATCTCTAGAAGAAGCTGAAAAGAAAAATTGGTCTGAATTTGGAACTGTAACTGGTCGTCAAAGACGTGCAGCTGATTTTGATTTTGATTTAGCTAGGCGTGCAATTATGCTTAATGGCGCAACACAAATTTCTATCACAAAACTTGATGTTCTTTTTACTGACTGTGCTGGAAAAACATCTTTTGATGAATTATCTGAAGATGCAAAATCATTTATTAAAAATATTGAAGATGAATTAAACACGCCTGTAACAATTATTGGAACTGGTCCAGCTATCAATGATGTTGTTGATAGAAGAAACTAGGCTCTAGATTTTTGGATAAGTTTAATTTGATAATCTTTTACAAATCCTTGTGGACAAATTAGAAACTTCTTCTGTTGATAAATTACCTCGTTACATTCAAGTACATTCAACTTTAGAATTTACCAGATTAGTTTGTGCACTTGAGCGTGCACCACGTGTATCTTTTTCACACAATCATGATGGTAGAAAAATTTTATCTGTGCAAATGGATGTATTAAAAGAAAAACCAATTGTTTACTATACTCCTTTAGAGCGTAATGGTGATTACCTTTGTTATGGATTAAAATCTGGAAAAGAAGAATCTGACATTGTAGATTCTACTTCTGACTCTAGTAAATTATATTCACCAATTATTAGAATTAAATCTCTTCCAAAAACATTACAACCTGGTAATGGAACACTTGATCGGTATCAGCCTATTGAACTAGAGGATTTATCTAGTCTTGCAAAACTCACATGGGGTTTTGATGAAGTTCCTTTCCCGCTGTTTTTATTTCCTCATAATGACAAATGGCTTCTTGGAGTTTTTATGAATTTTAATGATGAAGGAACATCATATTTTTGTCATGTTGTATTGAACAGTGAACCTGAAAATCCATTTATCAAATTTTCTACTACAAACGGAGTTGAACCAACGTTTGTCCAAAACCCCTCTGAACATGGCTATTCTTATATCAAAATAATAAAATTGAAGGATACTCATCCACTAGTTGATTATGGCCACCTTCAAAACTAGACTTTCACAGATCTCAAAAAGTAATGGCAAAGTAATTCTTGCAAATGATTATAATTCTTCAGAAAAAAATTTACAAAATAAAACTATTCAAAACATCAAAAAACTAAATCCATATCTTTGTGCAATTAAATTAAATTTTCATTTACTACTTCCTCTAAGTTCTAAAGAAATTATTAAAATCAATAAAACAGCACATGATTATGGATTACAAACAATTGCAGATATCAAATTAAATGATATTGGAAATACTAATCGTGTAACAACAGAACATTTATGGAATTTGGGGTTTGATGCTGTAATTGCAAATCCTATCATGGGACTGGATAGCTTGAAGAATTTAGTAAAATCATCTCATAAAGAAAAAAATGGTGTGATTACTTTATGTCACATGAGTGCACCTGAGGCTAGATTATCATATGATATGGAAATTAAAATGGGCAAAAAACAACAATTATACCAATTATTTCTAAATTGGGCATTAACTGCAAAAGTAGATGGAATTGTAGTTGGCGCAACGTTTCCAAAAATTATTCAATATTGTTCTAAACAAGCAGGAAAAAATTTAAGTATATTTTCACCTGGAGTTGGAACTCAGGGTGGAAATGCATCAGAAGTGATTTCTTCTGGTACAGATTATCTAATTGTTGGTAGAACTATTTTGAATGCAAAGAATCCTGTTAACGTTGCAAAAGAATT
>JACENB010000159.1 GCA_013867245.1 Nitrosopumilaceae archaeon | reverse complement strand
AAAGAACAAAATTGGCAGTTTCAATAAATCTTGGTAAAAAACTTGTTTTACTTGTCATGCTTGTAACAATGACGGCTTTAGGAATTACATCTTACATGAGCATAGATTACTCCAGTGAAACTCTCAGAGAAAGAGGTGGAGAATTATTACACGGTGAATCCGATATTAGAGGAGAATCATTAAGATTACTTTTTGAAACAAGAATAGAACAAAATAAAATTCTTGCAAATGATCCTATGATTCGACTATTGGTTTCAGATATGGATGGGATTTCGGGACTAGAACTAAAATCAATCAAAGAAGAGAAACGTAGAGACTTTTTGATCCAAGTACAAGCATTTCAAGAGCTTGTTGGATTCTCAATTGGATTTGAAGATACTAAAATAATTGGTAAGAACGGAGATGTTTTCTTTTCACTTGCTGGAATATCTAATGAAGATTATACTCAAAATGATTACTTTCAAAGAGGATTAAAGGGGTCATTTGTGGATTTTGAACCTTCTGGTACAGGCAAAAAAATGATTGTTGTTACTCCTGTTTATGCTGCAGACAGTAAAATTGGAGATGAAGCAATTGGAGTTATCATTTCTAGAATGAGAACTGCTGCAATTGACAATGTTTTACTTAACAGAAGTGGATTAGGTGAAACAGGAGAAGTATACATCGTTAATAGTGACTTTGTAATGTTATCTGAATCTAGATTTTTTGAAAATGCAGTATTTGAACAACGAGTAGATACAGTTGGTGTTCAAGAGTGTTTTACTAATAACATGGAGTATGTTGGAATTTATCCTGATTATAGAGGAATTTCAATTTATGGATCATCTTACTGTATGCCAGAATTTGGAATTGTATTACTTGCAGAAATGGATGAAACAGAGCTAGTTGAACCAATAAAAATTCTGCAAACTAGAATTATCCTTACTAGTTTACTCATAATACTTGCGATGGGATTAGTTGCATTTTTTGCTGCTGAGTCATTATCACATCCATTACGTGCACTAAAAAAAGCTGCAAATAAGATTGCAGATGGTGAGTTTGATGTCAGAACTAATATCAAAACACGAGATGAAATAGCAGAATTATCCAGTGCATTTGATTTAATGGCACAGAAATTACAAGAATCATTAATTGAAATTAAACAAAAAGATGAAGTCATAAAGCAACTCGAGGGTGATATGTTGTTAAAGTTCTCTCAACACGAAGAAAATGATTGTGTAGGAGTAATTGACATGGCAGATTCTACTAGAATTTCATCAAACTTATCTGATCAAGATATATCAAAACTTTATGAAATATTTTTGAATTTTATGGCAAAGATAATTGTACAACACAAAGGAGAAGTTATAAAAAATATTGGAGATGCATTGATGTTCAGATTTGCAAATATTGATACCAAAAATGATGAACAGCTCAAAAATACTCTAGAATGTTGTATGTGCATGGTTGAATCACATGGAAAACTACAAGAAGAACTCAAAAAAGAAAACATGCCTCAATTAGATTATAAAATTAGTTTAACATATGGACCTGTAAAAGTAGCTGAAAGTACTACTTCAAAAATCAGCGATGTTTTCGGTCCTACTGTTAATCGTTGTTTCAAAATTAATTCACTTTGTCCAAAAAATAGCCTAGTTGTAGGTGAGAATGTTGAAAAAATCTTTAGGGATTTTTCAGAATATGAATTTTCAGAATTATGCATAATTGAATTAAAGCAAAAATACGGTTACAATATCTTTGAAGTCAGAAGAAGAAATCTTGAGGGTTTTGGAACGAAATCTGATTAATTTTTAGAAAAACCAAACTTTGATGCCCAACCTGATTTTTGTTTTTTTGATGGTTTTTTTGAAAGGTTGTTGAGCATTTCATATGTGATTGTGAATCCATGACCGACCATTGTAGCATCATTTGCATAGTTCTGTTTGTTAGGAACAAATTCATCAGCTAAATCTTTGATCTTCTTTGTTTTGAGATCAAATAATCTGATTTTCTTTCCATTTTCTAACTCAATTTTAGCATCACCACTTAGTCCTTGAATAGAGAAATTTTCAAAGAATCGAATTGAACCGCCTTCTTTTAGTTTGATAATAGAGTCATACGTGAATTTGCCCCCATAAAACAAGACTTCACGAGCAGAAATTATCACATCATCTTCTACATTTAGAACAATGACGGTATCAGCGTTTATTGATACAGTATTAACTACATTTTCAGCAATAATTTTTCCATTTGGAGCAGAGACATTAGTACGATGTTCCATAATTTTGTAGACACCAACTTTGCCATCAGGATCTTCAACTCTAAATTTTCTACCAAAAATATTTCCGACTACAACGTTTCCATTATCTACAGTAATTTTAGCACCATTTTCAATTTTATACTTATTTTCTAAAGGATCAATGAATTTGAAATCTCCTTTTGTTAGATGAATATTTGTTTGAAATTCTTGAGTCCAAGATGGACTAGTGATATTTCCTTGCATGGTAATTGGTCCATCATAAGTTAAATTTCCTGCCATGAAATTTCCTTTAATCGATAAAGCACCATTAGCCTTTCTTTCAAATTCCATTTCACCAAGAGTTTTTGAACCAAATAGTTTTGAACCAGTTGAATTAGCTCTATTATGTGCTCCAGCCCATTCTTCAGCTGTTTTCATCTCTTTGGATAATTGTTGACCCAAGATCTGGTTTTTTCTTCTAACATCAGATTCAGATTCATCAGAATATACTCTAGAGTTTTTTATTTTTTCAATATCTGTTTCAGGATATTTTTTACCAATTTTTAGATCTTCATATGCTTGTTTGATTTTTATGAATTGTTCATTTTCGCCACCACGATCAGAGTGATATTGTAGAGCTAATCTTCTAAATGCATCACGAATTTCTTTTTCAGTAGTTCCTTCAACAATTCCTAAAATATCATAATTACTTTCAACCATATCTGGCAGTCCCCGAATAATTTTTCATAATTCCTATACTTGTAGGTTATTACATTTACAGAATATCAAGGATGTGAAAAGAAAAATCAAAAAGATGTACTATTTGACAACTAGTACAGGAATCTTGGTTTTGTGCATGACATAATTTGATGTACTGCCAAGAAATGCCTCTCTTGCACCACCCATACCTCTTGCACCGATCACAATCATGTCAAATTTGCCTTTTTTAGCATAATTGACAATTTCAGAACCTGTATGACCACCGCCTGTAAAATACTTGAATTTGGCACCAGCACTTTGTGCTTTCTTCATTGCAGGGCCAATAGCTTTTACCGCCTTTTTCTGGGCATCTTCTTTCATTTTTTGTGTGTATTTTATTCCTGCTGCAATTGGTAAATGGAATACGTAAAAACCAGTAATTTCAGCACCGCTACCTTTTGCAATTTCAATTGCACAGTCCAAACCACGAGCGGAATTTTTAGAACCATCAAGGGGAACAAGAATTTTTGAGAATTTTCCCATGGTGTAATTTTTTTATCAATTCAATATAAACAGAAATACTAATTTTCATAGTTGAAATTCTTTGATCACAACCAGACTTGGTAATTATATCTTCAATTTTTATACAAAAAATCTAATTTTTTAAGAAATGTCAATATCTGAATTTTCAAATAAACCAATTTCTATTATAAAAAATTCTACAATTTCTGATGCCATCAAAATGCTTCTCAACACAAAGATTAGTAGGCTAATTGTAAATGATGGAGGAAAACACATTGGCATAATTACTGAAAAAGACATAGGACTCTTTTTGTTCTCAGAGACCACAAAAAGAGGATTAGAAGAAATACCTGTTACAGAAATTATGAAACCAATTGAATTTGTAGAGCAAGATCTTTCTCTCAAAGATGCTGCAAAGATTATGATTGAAAAAGGAATTAGTTCATTATCTATAGGAAGTGATCAAGAAGTAAAAGCAATTGTTACAAAAAGTGATCTTGTAAATTATTTTGCAAGAAGACTATCAGAAAAAAATAAAGTAGTTGATTTTATGACTCATAATTATGAATCCACACATACAGCTGCACCATTGTATAAAGTTGTAAGAAAAATGTTAGAGAAAAAAATTTCAAGAATAATTGTAAAAAATCAACAAGAAGAGCCTGTAGGAATAATTTCATTTAGAGATCTGTTTAGAATATCAATTGAACTTGGTAGTGAAGACGATTTTTCAGGAACAAATTTTGAGAATGTTAGGCGTGGATTTCTTTCAGAAGAGGGATTTGGAGATATTTCATTGGCTAGAGATGTAATGACAAAGGGGTTGATCACTATCAAATTTAATGAAGACTTGGCTGAAGCTTGCAATGTATTATTAGAAAATAATGTTAGTGGATTAGTTGTTCTTGATGGAAACAATACCATTGCAGGAATAATTAGTAAAAGTGATGTAGCTAAGGCACTAGCATCATAATAACATGAAATGGCATTTTGAGGATTTCATTTACGGTTCCATTGATGGTGCAGTAACAACTTTCGCTATAGTAGCAGGTGTGGTAGGAGCTGGATTATCACCTGGAATAATTTTGATTTTAGGATTTGCAAATCTTTTTGCAGATGGATTTGCAATGGCTGCTGCAAACTTTCAAGCATCAAAAGCAAGAAATGAGTTTATTCAAATGAAGAGAAAACAAGAAGAGTGGGAAATTGACAATTTAGAAGATGAGGAAAGAGAAGAAATTCGAGAAATTTACAGAAAAAAAGGTTTCAAAGATGAATTATTAGAGGAAATTGTTCGAATAATTACTTCCAGAAAGAAGGTTTGGGTAGATACAATGATGAAAGAAGAGTTGGGTCTAATTGAAGATGAAAAGAAACCAATTGAGAGTTCTATTAGTACATTTATTGGTTTTAACGTAATTGGAGTGATTCCACTTATTCCTTTTATTGTATTCTTTACTATTGATTCAAATTTAAATTCTGATACATTTCTTTA
>JACENB010000049.1 GCA_013867245.1 Nitrosopumilaceae archaeon | reverse complement strand
TTATTGGTAGATTAGATGATATTGGCCAAAATGGAATGACACTAATTAAAGAAATAAAAGAAATCTTTTCAAATTATACTTTTGATACACAAATTTTAGTTGCAAGTGTTCGTCACCCATTGCATGTAATTGATGCAGCTAAAATTGGTGCTGATGTAGTAACATTACCTCCTGGAGTTCTAGATAAAATGCTTCAACACCCTTTGACAAAAATTGGTTTAGATAATTTTCTTGCTGACTGGGAAAAGTTGAAACAAAAAAATCCTGATACAAAAATATAGGTTATATTAGAAAAATATAAGAAAAATAAAATCCAAAAAGGAGTTTATGAATCGGATTTTCTTGAACCAGTACCTCTACCAGTACTTCTTGTTTTACCTTTAGTTGAAGGTCTCTCCTTTGGTTCAGGAGTATCGGAAAGTTTTCTTCTACCAGTACCTCTACCTGTTGAAACTGTTACATTGCCTGCAGATTTCTTTCTTTCAGCTTGAATTTTTTTAAATTCTTCACCTGAGAATTTAAGATCCTCTACATCAACTTCTATTGTTCCAGTTCCCCTGCCTGTTCTGATTTTAACTTTAACCATGTTTTTACTAAAATCATCTACGGGCTTTTATAAGATATGTCTATATTTTCTCTCTAAAAACAAATTATCATGATTTTACTATTTTATGATACTTTAGAAACTTGATTTTGCATACCATCAAATTAGATCATTTAAGAAAATTCCTGATGAAGAAGATCTTTCTAATTTTACCTCTAATAGCATTTGCAGTACTTCTTTTGAATGGGTTTTATGGTCATTTACTTTTCACATCTCCATATGATCAAGACATTAACAAATATTCAATTTATGTACATTTTCAAGAAGAATGGAATAGTTATCCTGTAAATGTTTTATTTGAAATAACGAATGTTTGGTCAAATCCAAATCAAAATGAAAGTGTTTATTCTGCTGATTTTTCTGATGTGACTAATTTTGATAATTATAATTTGAATAATTTACAATTTCAAGATAATCGTGGTTATGTTGAATTAAAACATCAATTTAGTGATTGTAATTCAAGTTGGAAACCAATGACATATCGCTATGTGATTGATTCTCTAAGAAATCAAATTGAATTAATTCAAGGTTCTCAATTGAATAGTGATACTTATGTTTCTATTTTACCTAACATCAAATCTATTAATTCATTTGATTCTAATTATTATGTTCAATTCATTCCAATTTGTTCTGATAAAAAAATAACTTCTTATGGATATTCAATTTCTATTGATGATCAAAATGCTTGGTTTGATGTATATTTTGTTGATTCAAAAAAAGAATTTGATAATTATTTGAAAAATCAGAAATTTAAGTTTTATACAGATGAGGGTTGTTTTGGAAATAGTTTTACTAGTTTTAGTGGGGTATGTGAAAACATAGATGGAGAATCTGGATTATTAATTTTAATTCCTGATAATTTGAATCGTTCTTTAACAAAAATAAAAGTAAATCTTCATGAAAAAATTTAGAATCTTTACTAGCTGTTTATCCAGCCTAATTTTTTGAAATAAATGAACATCAAAATTGCAGGTATTGCAGATGCCAAAATTATGAGTATAAATGTAGTAAATGGGCCTAAAATCATTGAATTTTCTTCAATTCCCCCTGGTAGATTGACATTCATTCCATAAAATGTTCCAATTACTGTTGATGGAATAGCTAGTGTAAAAATCATAGTTAGAACAGCTAATACTTTGTTTGTTTTTTCATTACTTAACACAAAATCTGTATCCTTGTAAATTTCCATAGTTTCTCTTGATTCTTCTAATGTCTCTATAACTTTGTCAATGTGATCAATTACATCGTCAAAATATAGAGCTAGTTCATCATCTGAATTATTAGAAAATCTTTTTACATTTTTTGCAATCTCTAGTACAAATTTCTTTAATGGTACTGAAATTCTTCTTAATCTATTGATTTCTCTTCTAAGTAATGCAATACTTCTTGCAACTGGTTTTGATTCATCAAATACATTATCTTCCATCTCATCAAGATTAGCAATAATTTTTCTTGATGTGTGTAAAAGATCATCTACTAATGCATCGATAATTTCGTGTAGTAAATCTCCAGATGATTCGCCTACTAATCTATTTTTTAATTCTTTATCAGAATCTAAAATACATGTTTGTACTAACTGAACTAATGGTTTAAGATCTCCTTGATGTACTGTTACTAGAAAATTTTTTCCTACAAAAATAGATAATTGACTATTTTTTGAAATTCCAATTTTTTGTGCAAGTGGTGGGAATTGTAAAATTACAAAGAAATGATCATCATAACTATCGAGCTTTGGAAGTTCAAATTTTGTCATACAATCTTCAATGTTCAATTCATTGAAATTGTAATTTGGAGCTAATTTTTCAACATCCTCTCTATCGGGATTTTGTAAATCTATCCATGTAAATCCATTACCTTGAATTGTTTCTATTTTTCTTTCTACAGATAAATCTGGTGATTTCTTTCCAGAGCGTAGTCTGTTGGTAATGAATCCTCGTCTCATGGTGAAAGACACCCAGATTCTTCAAATTTAAAGCGATCGTTACTACTTATTCATAAAATCACTTTAATTCTAATTTGAGGCTAATTTTTTATTAAATTCTTATAATTTTTCTCATCATTCAATGTTAAAGATTATTACAGGATTAAAAAATTAATTTTTTTGTGGCCTTCGTAGTACAGTGGTTAGTATAGAGGATTGTGGATCCTCGGACAGGAGTTCGATTCCCCTCGAGGGCCCTTTTTATTTTAAAATACTCCGAATTTACTTGATTCCATCTCTTCTTTGATGGCAATTTTAAATCTAGGAGATTTTTTTTCAACATTTTTTGTTAACCATGTTAGAAATTTTTTGTCGGTTGTTTTGCCCTTTAACTTTTGAAAATCTTCTCCCATCATTGATTCTAGTTTTTGAATTAATGATCTATTTACGCTCAATACAAAAAAATGCCATCCGAAAGCAAATTCTGAATCTGTCATAATGAAATCATCTTCTCCATGAACCATTTCTTCTAAAAATGTGAGTTGTTGTGTTAATGCTTTACTTGTTTTATCATAATCAATTGCAGAAACATTGATGTTTAACCTACTTTCCATAATTTTTTCTAGGATTTACAAAATAAAAGGATTACACCTATTTTTTTAGTAAGTATTCAAAATCTATATCAAAATGCATTTTCATAATTCCAATATATGTTCGAATTGATTCTGGAACTTCTTCAGTACATGTTACACCTAATTCTTTAGCATTAATCCAAATTATCAATGTTTGAAGAATTGTTAGAAATCGATCATTTTTAATCTCTGAACCTGACATGGATTTGGTATATCTCTCTGCAAATTCCCATGCTGTAACAAAATCTATACATTTTACACCAAAAACTGCTAATAATTGATCTTGCAAGTTTTTTGCCTTTTGAAATGGTGTTTTATTAATTATGTATGGGAAATTAACTTTCTCAGGAAGATAATTTGGTAGCGGTCCCCAAATTGTGATAATTTTTGTTTCTGGTTTTAGTTTTTCAAACTTTTTTGTCATCTCATTAATTATTTCTTCATCTGTAAACCAAAATAATACTACAGTTGCATCTGATAGATCTGATTCTTGTATATTCTTATGAATAATTTCTACGTCAATATTTTTTTCGTTAATCATATTTTGTGCATTCTGAACTTTTTCAATATTGTTATCAATACCTATTGTCTTTTTTACTTTGAATTCTTTGTTTGCAATTTCTAATCCTTTTTCATCGTGACAACCAAGATGATAAAAAACATCATCTTTTCCTAGATCTGCAAATTTAAAAATTTCTCTAAATGTTTTTTCAGATAGTTGAACGTCTTCACCACTAAGAACATTTTTTGGTAGTGTATCTAAATATTCTTCAAATTTCAATAATTAGACTATTTTGAACTGGAATTTATTCTCTTATACTTTCTAATTTTGATACTGCTTGCCATAATTGAGTTCTTACATATGATGGCATATTTGGATCTTGCGTTACATCATCTAAAAGACTAATTGTATTTGCAGCTCTAACTGATAATGAATATTCTTCTTTCATCAAATCTTCTACAAGGTCTGAAATTGATTTCTTTATTGTTTTTGGGGTTGAATTTGTTGATATAATCAAGTTTAATGTGTCAACAGCTTCTTTCATTGCTTGTTTATTTTGAGTTTCATCGGCCATCTTTAACATATTTTGTTAAAAATTCGCATATATAGTTACAGCTCTACAAACACATTATCTGATTCAACAACCACATTATATGATGTTAAATCTCTTAATTTCATTGGAAATTTTAAAAATTTACCATTTTTACAATCAAATTCTGCTGCATGCCATCCACAGGTAATCACACACCCATCTAATTTTCCCTCTGATAAACTAGAACCTGAATGAGTACATGAATCATCTGTAGCAAAAAATTCTCCATCAATATTTGCAACTAAGATATCTCTACCATCAATTGAAATTTTTATCATTTTTCCAGGAAGAATGTCTGATGTTTTTCCTGCAATTATTTTTCCCATGTCAATTTTTATTTGATAATTATTAATATTTTTTTTGTATATGGAAATTAGAGAAGCAAAAATTTCTGATAAAAATTCTATATTGAAATTCTGTAAAAATACATTTTCTTGGGGTGATTATATTGAAAAAGTTTGGTCTTCATGGCTAGAAGAGGGAAGTTTATTTCTATTTGAAAAAAAATCTCCGGTTGGAATATGTCATGCATTTTATTCTCAAAACCAAATTTGGATAGAGGGTATAAGAATAGATCCAAATCATCGAAGGGAAATGATTGCATCAAAACTTGTAATCCATGCAGAATCTATTGGGAAAAAAAATCAAAAACTTTTTTCTTATATGTTGATAGATACTGAAAACAAAAATTCAATCTCTATGGCTGATTCATTAAATTATGAAAAATTTCAAACCTGGA
>JACENB010000005.1 GCA_013867245.1 Nitrosopumilaceae archaeon | reverse complement strand
TTATGTTTAACAATACAATAGATAATATTCAAATGTCATGGGTAAAAGAAGGACAAAAAATGTCACAACTACTGTTGATGTGGGGAGCAAATGATTTTGGAGGAACATTGATCAATGAAAGCATATCTACATCAGCAGGTTCAGAACATGGACAGTTGTTGAGACCAAAAGAAATTAGAAGAATGGTAAGAGAAATAGGAAGAATACCAGCTGAGAGAAATACACAGTATCAGATGTTAAAAAAATTCGAAACAGAAAATGAAGTAGAAGAAGGATTAGATAAAATTACAAATTATTCTCAATTTGGATCATATAAAGAATTAATTAAAATTAATAAATTCAGATACAAAAACCCCAGAGAAGAATAATTGTCAGCCTTAGAAAGGGCAATAATGCATTCTAAAAAAATTGGAATAGACGAATGCGAAATTGTAACTATCAGGAAAAACATCACTACAGTAAGAATAACAGATTCAGAAATTGCAGAAATTAAACAAAATTTTGATGAGGATTTTGGAATCAGATTAATACATGACAAAAAAATTGCATCAATACAAACAACTAATGAGGAAAACATATCAAATGTAATAACTAAAGGAGTTAGAACAATCAAAACCCTAAAACCAAGAGATTTCTGGAACGGATTACCAGAAAAAAACGAATTTTCACAGTTAGACGGTACGTTTGATAAAAAAATTAAGCATATTTCAGGTGCAGAAGCTGCGGATATAGCTCAAGATATGATCAATAATTCTGAAAATAAGAAAATTGATACAATTACAGGTTCATTGAATTTAGTTTACGAAAATTTTGAATTAAACAACTCTAATGGATTGAATTTTAACAATGAAGCAACCTACATCTCAGGAATTATTAATGCAGAATCAGAACAGAGTACACTTCCAGTTTCAGGAATAGGACATGCATGTGGAAGAACATTATCGAAATTCTCTGCAGAACAAATCGGTAATGATGCTAAAAAAATGTGTATAAATTCAATTAACCCAAAAAAAATTCATTCTGACACATATTCAATAATTTTTGATCCTTATTCAGTAGGAGAACTATTATCATTTGTAATAGCAGCAAATTTTAATTTTAAAACATTAAAAGAAAAAAAAAGTTGTTTCTCTAATAATTTTAAAAAAAAGATATCAAAAGAGGAATTTAATTTAATAGACAATCCACACATACCTGAAGGAATTGGAACTAAATCAGTAGATGGTGAAGGAGTAAGAACTAAAAAAAATGTATTAGTAAAAAATGGAGTTTTCACAAATGTTTTTTCTAATCTTTATGACAGTTACAAAGAAGGTGAACAAGAATCATCTGGAAATGGAATTAGAATGGGATCGCCTTTAGGAAATAGTGCAGAACCAATTCCAATGGCAGCCCCACATAATTTGATAGTTACACCAGGAAACAATTCCCAAGAAGAAATGATCAAAGATACTAAACATGGTTTATTGATAGGAAGATTATGGTACACATACGCAGTCAATCCAATTAAAGGAGATTTTTCATGTACTGCAAGAAGTGGAATACGAATAATAGAAAATGGAGAAATTGTAGGACCAGGAAAATCAGTAAGAATAGTCCATAACCTTCCAAAATTATTAAACAATATCACAGATATTGGAAATGATCAACGCAGAGTAATTCAATGGGCATCATTGCCATCAATTGCCCCATCAATTAAAGTTGAAAATATTTCAGTAAATGCAATTTAAATACAGAATTTAGGCACAGATTATTTAAAAAAAGTAGTCACCAAATAGAGAACATATCCAGCTGTAAGAATAACACCCATAGGTCTGTTAATGATTTTGGTTTTCAAACCAATCAACAATGCAAGACTAAAGATAATCATTATTGCATAATCGAGATAAACATCAGAGGTTATCAAAACACCTCCAAGAGCAGCACCTACTCCCATAATCATCAAAATATTGTAAATATTGCTTCCAATAATATTTCCAATTCCAATATCAGTATGTCCTTTACGAATTGCAATTATTGAAGTAATCAATTCAGGTAAAGAAGTTCCAATTGCAATAACAGTCAACCCAATAATTTTTTCAGATAAACCAAATTCAGTTGCAATAACTACAGCATTATCAACTGTAAGTATAGCTCCAATATACAATACAACAATACCGATTCCAATCAGTCCAAAAGATTTTAGATAAATATTATTTTGAGATGATTCATATTCATCTTGGATTTTGGTTCTTTGTTTTATGGCATCTCTAAAAGTGAAAAATGCAAAAATACCTAATCCAATAAGAAGTAAACCACCATCATATTGAGAAAGTTCTCCGTCAATAGAAAGTAAAACAAGCAATAGAGAAACACCCAGCATTATTGGAATTTCTTTTCGTAATACAGATTTTTCAATTGCAATAGGAATCAAAATTGCAGATACGCCAATTACCATACCAACATTTGCAATGTTACTTCCAACAATATTTCCCAAAATTATTGCACCATGATCACCTGCAGCTGCAATACTTGCTGCAAGTTCAGGAGTAGATGTTCCATAAGCTACAATGGTCATCCCAATTACAAGATTACTTATACGAAATTTTTTGGCAATGCCTACACCACCACTAACTAACCAATTTCCACCAAAACATAACATCACTAATCCAATTACAAGTAATGTAGCACTCAGTATGACTTCCACAACGAAATTTTATACAATGGTTGTTTAAAGGAGAGTATTCACTATATTTTCACAAATGTACCAATTCAAGCTAAGTTCAAAATATGCCAAAAATTTATGCAAATACTCCTAATTTTAGGAAGTAAAATCTCAAAAATAGCCAAAATAGGTGTAAAAAAACTACCCAGATGGATAAAAAATAGATAAGTCAAAGACTAATAAGGTAATGTACCGTACCATACAGTATAATGAAAGCAAGACTAACTTATGTGCCAGTAGAAGTGGCAGATCAATTTGAAGACTTCATCATAGAAAGAGAAGAACAAATTCTAGATGCAGTAAAAGCAAGAACCAAAGATTTCAGCACGTTATCTTTGTTAAAGTTGTTATATCAACTCAAAGGAAATCCAATGACATTTTCACATCTATATTCAAAATCAAAAATTAGAATGAAAAAATCATTTTTGAACTATCTACACCTTTGTGTAAACTACAATTTCATAGAAAAAGAAACGATTGGACCAAATGTGATCTACACAATTACAGACAAAGGAAGAATGATGTTAAATCTATTCATGCAAAAAAGTAATTAGATAGGGCATATCGTTGAAATTGTGCAAAAAGAATTCCCAGAAGCAGAAGTATTTGAAATTAAAAAAACTGAATTAAACAGTCCAATAATTTTTGCAGGGTTTGTAGGTGCAGGTCTTGTAGGGCCATTAGCAATCAATCACATAATTACAGAATTAAAAATGACAGAGATTGCAGTTATGAGATCAAAATATCTTCCACCGTCAACTGTTTTTATGAGAGGTAGATTACGCCATCCATTTAGATTCTATGCAAATGAAGATGGAACAATTTGTGCAATAATTTGTGAAATAACATTAAGAATGGAAGGATTGTATTCACTAGTGTCATCAATTTTAGATTGGGCTGAAAAAAATGGCTCACAGGAAATAGTCATTTTAGATGGAGTTGCAAGTTCAGAACATGATGATAAAGCATATTGTGCAGCAGAAGAAGATTTAGTCAGAACAATGGCAGACAAAGACATTAGTTTAATTCCACAAGGATTCATCACAGGAATTCCAGGAGGAATTTTAAACGAATGTCTAGTAAGGAAAATTCAAGGATTAACATTATTAGCAAAAGCAAACAAAATAGAGCCAGATTCAGGCGCAGCTGCAACCCTAATTGAGGCATTAAATAGATTTTATGAGATGGAAATCAGCACATCAGATCTACAAGAAGAAAAAGAAAGAATACATTCAGAATTTAGTGAATTGTCTCAAAAATATGTAGAGCACAGGGAAGAAATATCTGGAATGTATATGTGATCGAAGTAATAGCAAATTCTTTTATTCATAATAAATGCCGAACAAACTATGGCTTTAACATACAAAAAAGCAGGTGTAGATATTTCTAAAATTAAACAAAGTCAAAAAGCAATTGGCAAATTAATAGCATCAACTCATAAACTTCAGAAAAAAGCAAAGATAGCTCATGGGTTTGGACATTATGCAGGAATTGTAGAAATACCGGGAGGAAAAATGCTAGCAACTCATACAGATGGAGTTGGAACTAAAGTGGTAATTGCAAACATGATGAAAAAATACAACACAATAGGAATTGATTGTGTTGCAATGAATGTTAATGATATAATTTGTATTGGAGCAACACCAATTTCTTTTGTAGATTATATTGCTGCAAACAAAAATGATGTGCCAATATTCAAAAAAATTGTAGAAGGTTTAGTTACAGGTGCAAAAAAATCTTCAATGCCGATAGTAGGAGGAGAAACAGCAATCATGCCAGACGTAATAGAAGGAAAAGGATTTGCATTTGATTTAGCAGGGATGGTGGTAGGATTAGTAGAGAAAAAAGAACTTGTTTTAGGAAATAAAATTAAATCAGGAGATGTAATTATTGGAGCAAATAGTACAGGAATACATTCTAACGGCTATTCACTTGCTAGAAAAGCATTATTGAACAAATATTCAATTAAAGACAAAGTTAAAGGAGTAGGAATTATTGGAGATGCGTTACTCAAACCAACAGAGATCTATACCAATCCAGTTTTAGAAATGATTCAGAAATGTAAGATAAACGGTTTAGCACATATCACAGGAGGAGCATTTACTAAATTATTACGCCTAAAAAACATTGGATATGAAATAGATACACTACCAAAAATTCCACCAATTATGGGTTTAATTGAGGAACAAGGAGTAAAACCTGAAGAAATGTACAAGACATTCAATATGGGAGTAGGATTTTGTGTAGTAGCTCCAAAATCACAATCAACAAAAATAATATCAATTTTCA
>JACENB010000033.1 GCA_013867245.1 Nitrosopumilaceae archaeon | reverse complement strand
GATACTGATGAATCAATTAAGAAATTCATTGAACGGATAAAAAATATTTCAAAAAAATGTGATGCAATTCATCTTACAGAAAATGTATTAGGATTTCAAAGAGTTTCTCCATTAGAGGTTGGAAAAATAATTAGAAAAGAAATTCCAGATTTGCCAATTACAGTAAGCCTTAGAGTCAGAGACAAATCCGAAGAAGAGATTTTTGAGTTTGTTGAGGACTGTGTTGACATTGGCTTTTCAGGAGTGCTGATTTTGATGGGAGACCCGTCACAAACAGGAAAGCCAGACTCTGGACAGATTCCAAGTTTGACTCTAAAAAAACTAAGAGAGAAAAAGCTAGATGCAAAAATTGATTTGTATCTTTCAGTATCAAACAAACCAAATTTCTCTAAACTTGGAAAGAAGTTAGATGCAAAACCAAAAGGATTCATGACTCAGGTAGTTCAAAACGTAGAACAAGTACAAGCACTAGCAGACAATCTGAAGGAATTTTCAATCATTCCAATCATCTTATTCCCTTCACAAAAAAATGAAAAATCTGCAAAGTTTTTGGGTTTGGATTTAGAATCATACAGTCAAGAATTTGAAGAATTGTTAAAAAAATCACACGAGATTACAGGTGATGTCTTGGTCACATCTCCAAATGATTTTACAGGATTAAACGAATTTTTGAGTAAAACAACTCTCTAAAGTACAAAGTATGATGCTTTAGGATGATGAACAACTATTGCAGCAGTTGATTGTTCAGGAACTATCTGACCGGATTCGGTTAATTCCATTCCAGATTTTTCAGGTTCCAAAAGTTTCCATACCAATTGATGTTGCAATACATCAGGACAGCTAGGGAAGCCCCAAGAGTACCTTAAACCGCCTTTATCCAAATTCAATTCAGATTTTATTTTACGATTAATCCATTCAGCTAATGCTTCAGCAACTTCAACTGCCAATCCATGTAGATAGTATGCATCAGTATACTTGTCCTCTTGATTCCATTGTTCAATAATATCTGCAACTTTGTTACCAACTGTAACTGCCTGAAATGCAACAACATCATCATTACCAAAATAATCAGTCAAACATAGATGCTCAGGTTTTGTAGAGCGAGGAAAGTCAAATGTTACATCATCGCCATGAGGATTTTCTACAGATAGTTTTCCATCCTTGTTATGACATTTGAAATAACCATAAACTACTTCAGGCTCAAACAGTTTTTCTCGAATTATTCGAATCTTCCATTGGCTAAGCAATTGTTCATGATCAGCTTCAGATTCAGAGCCTGCTTTACCCCTTAGACCCCATGAGAGTTTGAAGAGTGATTTTTTGTCAATTAGCTCCCATACTTCATCCATCTTGATTTGATCTAACATTAGACGAATTGGTTCACCGATAGTTTTTGGAGAAGGTGCAGGTACGGGTTTGATGTCACTTTTTGGCAAACTGGCAGGATCAACTGTTGCAGTAGATCTCTCCTTCCAATTTTCTAATTTTTCTTTCCATTCTGCCAAAAGTTTTGGTTTGTCATCAGAGATCAAAGTATCCATGGTTTTTAGTCCTTCAAACATGGTATTACAGTAAAAGACACCAGGTTCATAGATTCCATCTTCTTTTGCAATACGATTAATGTAATTGCTGTTAATTGCAGCACCACCACAAAGAATTGGTATATTCATTTTGTTTTTTCTTGCATGTTCTACAAAGAATTGCATTTGTTTTGATGTAGACACTAGTAATGCAGAAAGTCCAATTGCATCAGGATTTACTTCATCTATTTTCTCAAGAAATTTCTGTAAAGGAACTTGTTTTCCAAGATCATAAACAGTATAACCATTATTTTGGAAGATAGTCTTTACCAAATTCTTTCCAATATCATGAACATCGCCATAAACGGTTCCCAAAACCAGTTTGCCTTTGCTTGAACCCTCTTCTTTGACTAGATACTTTTCAAGTTCACCAACAGCTGCCTTCATACATTCAGCAGATTTCAAAACAAATGGAAGAATTAACTCTCCTGCTCCAAACTTGTCACCAACTTCTTTCATTGCAGGCAACAAGTCTTCATTGAGAGTTTGAATTGCGCCATCATGAGTTACTTCAGGAGGAGCATCAAGTGAAAGTACACCATCAGTATCTTTTAGAATTTCAGTTTTGCCAAGTTTATCTGATATAGCTGAAACAACATCATTTTCAATTCCATCTTTGAGTCTGTTTACAATTCTAAAGTTAGACCTCTTTCCTGCAGGCCAAGATGGGTCTACATCTACTTTTTTTGATGCAGTACTGGTTTGAGGTCCTGCATTCTCAAAGTATGTGATTAGTTCGGATAGTGCGTTAGGATGAGTGTTAAAGATTAGGTCTTCAGCAAGTTTTCTTTCCTTTTCATCAATCTCCCCATATGGAATAATCTCTTTAGCATTAACAATAGCAGTATCAAGACCTACCTTTATTGCATGATGTAAGAATACAGAGTTTAGAATTTTCCTAGCATAAGGTACCAGTCCAAAACTAATGTTGCTTAGACCCAATGTAGTAAAAGAGTCAGGGAATTTTTCTTTGACTAGTTTAATTCCCTCAAGTGTATTTTTTCCAGCATCAAGGAATTCATCCTCACCAGTTGCAAGTGTAAATGTAAGAACATCAAAGATGAACTGATCAATTTTTAATCCATATTTTTTTCCGGTTTCAAATAGTAATTCAGCTGTCTCTAGTTTTTGCTGAGGAGTCTTTGCCATTCCGTTTGGTCCAATGCACAATGCAATTGCAGGCAAACCATACTTTGCCATTATTGGTGCTAGTTTCTCAAATCTACTTCCATCACCTTCAAGATTAATAGAATTGATGATTGGTCTTCCAGGAATCTGTTTTACAGATGCATCGATTACATCAGGATCAGTTGAATCAATTACTAAAGGTGCATCAATTTCCAAGCTTAGACGCTTTACAAGATTTAACATGAACTCTTTTTCATCAGAGCGTTCAGTTGTTGCAACACATACGTCAAGACAGTGTGCTCCATCTTCGACTTGAGTTCTGCCCAAATCAACCAATCCATCATAATCATCTCCCAGAACCAGTTGTTTTGCCTTGCGAGAACCTTGTGTGTTAATTCTCTCACCAATGATTAGCGGAGCAGGAATTTGCTTTAGGTCAACTGCCTTTAGTGCAGAACTTACTCTAGGGGTGGTCAATATTGTAAAATCATCTCGGTTTTTGTAAATACTTAACTCTGATTTGAGCTGGCTTTTTCGTCAATTACTTTTCTTAGAACTTTGATGTGCTCGGGATTTGTTCCACAGCAGCCTCCAATTATTCGGACCTTTTTGTATTGATTAAGAAAATCACCTAATGCCTCACCCATCTTCTCAGGAGTCATCTTGTAAACTGCCTGACCTCCCTCGTTTTCAGGCATACCGGCATTTGGAACTACCAAAATATTATGTTCATTTTGCTCATCTAGCCATCTGACACTTGGTGTCATCTCAATAGGACCAGTAGAACAATTCATTCCAAAGATGTCAATTCCCATATCAGAAACTGTGGTGTATGCAGCTTGAATGTTAGTACCTAGTAACATTTTGCCGTATTGATCTAGTGTTGTGTTTGCAATAATCGGAACTTTCTTTCCGGTTTTCTCCATTGCTTCATGACATGCTTCAATAACCAGTTTTACTTCCAAAATATCTTGACTAGTTTCAATTAGTAGTGCATCAACTCCGCCAAGAATCAATCCTTCTGCTTGTAGCTCAAATGCTTCTTTAATTTCATCAAGAGGTTTTTGTCCCAAATCAGGATCATTTGAGCTTGGCAAAAATCCTGATGGTCCCATAGAACCAATCACATATCGAGGCCTGTCAGAATATTCCTGACATACTTCAGATGCAAGTTGTGCAATTTTTTTGTTAAACTCAATTGTTTGATCACCAAAACCATATTCATCTAGTTTAATTTTGTTTGAACCAAAAGAGTTTGTCTCAATACAATCAGCTCCTGCATCAAGATAATGTCTGTGAATTTGTTTAATCCAATCAGGATGAGTTTCGACTAAACCATCATTGAATCCATCTTGATTGTTTGGAAAGTCTTCAGGTTTTGGATTGAACTTTTGAATTTCAGTTCCCATTGCACCATCAAAAAGCAAAATTCTATTTTGTAATGCATCCAAAAATGGTTCTTTTTCGGCCAATTTAATTTGAAAATGAATCTGTACAGTTTAACTCTTTTCAGAAAAAACCACGAATCACAGTAGTATTGATACGTATGTTGAAATTAGGTCAGAGGCAATTTTTTGGTACATTTATGCAAAAAGTTCAAGTAAATAATCTAGTTCGTAGTGCCACCTTTTTTCAGCACGCTGGGATATCTATCGTCTTTGTATTCATGCCTATCATTGGGCAAGGTGTTACAGAGTCAGTCTTTGAGATAGGCCTTTTGGTAGCCTCGTTTAGTTTTGCCCAGATACTCTCTGAAATATACTTTGGAAGACACTCAGACAAAAAGGGAACCAGGCTCAAGTTCATCAGGATTGGCTTCATTGGATGTGCAATAGCATTTGGAATGCATTACTTTGCAACAGACCTTTCCATGTTCTTTTTGGTAAGAATTGCAGCCGGAGTTGCAAGTGGAATAATGATTCCAGCAATGATCGCATATACCTATGAGGCAAATGTTGACAAAAAGAGAGCAGCAACCGTAATCTCATTTCATGCATTAGGGTGGATGGCAGGAATTGCAGCTGCAGGACTTGCAAATGACTTGCAACTGATCTTCTTGATCAGTGCTGCATCATTTATTGTCGGATTACTATTTACAATCAGACTACCAAATCCTGAACAAGAAAAGGAGGTAGAACCTGGAACAACAAAGAGAGTCATCTCCAAAAACAAGTTTCTTTTCTTGTCACTATTACTAAGACATATTGGTGCAGCTGCTGTTTGGACCATACTTCCAATAATGATTGTTGATAGATGGGGAGGAGAACTGTATCACATTTCAATTGTGTATACTGCAAACACGATAACTGCTTTTATTTTGATGAATGTGATGGCAAGTAAGATTCATCTTTCAAATATTACTAAATTCAAGATAGGAGTTGGCAGTACAACATTTGTCTTTGTGGGATTGGCATTTGTTACTGAATGGTGGATGGCAATGCCTTTCATGTCACTAGTTGGTGCAACATGGGCATTCTTGTTTATTGGAGGAAACTTCCATTTGATGGACAACAATCCACGTTCAACTTCAACTGGAATATTTAGCTCAACACTATCAATTGCAACAGTGGTTGGTCC
>JACENB010000131.1 GCA_013867245.1 Nitrosopumilaceae archaeon | reverse complement strand
ACAGGAGAATTATTTTGTGGAAAATGTGGATTTGTCGTATCTGATAAAATTGCTGACACTGGAGCTGAATGGCGTTCTTTCTCAAATGATGAAGGAAATAAAGCTAGAACAGGTGCAGGTACATCACTTACAATGCACGACATGGGATTATCAACAGTAATTGGTGCAGCAAACAAGGATTCAACAGGAAAACCATTATCTGCAAGTGTCAAAAGTTCAATTGAAAGACTAAGAACTTGGGACAGTAGAAGTCAAGCACATTCGTCAGCAGATAGAAATCTAAGACAAGCACTAAATGAAATGGACAAATTAAAAGATAAACTGGCACTAACTGATGCAGTAATTGAAAAAGCAGCTTACATTTACAGAAAAGCAATGGAGAAGAAACTAGTCAGAGGCCGTTCAATCCAAGGATTAGTAGCAGCATGTCTTTATGCATCCTGTAGAAATACAGAAACTCCAAGAACATTAGATGATGTTGCAAAGGGAATTAACATTAGAAGAAAAGATGTTGCCAGATGTTACAGATTAATTTTCAGAGAATTAGAACTAAAGATGCCAGTAGTAGATCCTGTAAAAGGAGTTTCAAGAATCGCAAGTATTGCAGAGCTAAGTGAGAAAAGTAAACGTAAAGCAATTGCCATTCTTAATGAAGCAAAGAAGATGGGAGTCGTTGCAGGAAAGGACCCAATGGGAATAGCAGCTGCTGCACTTTATCTTGCATGTATTAGTACAGGTGAAGTTAAATCACAAAAAGACATATCCATTGCATCAGGAGTTACAGAGGTTACCATTCGAAACAGATGTGCTGGATTAAGAAAGATGATTAACGAATAGAAATTATTTCTGAGAACGCTTAAACTCTAATTTATCCCAAGGAAATACAACATATGCGTTATTGTTTGTCTTTTTACCATATACTAATTGTTTAGGATATTTTTTCCCACGTCGTGCAAATAATGTAACAAAAACAAGTTTTGAAGGAACGTCTACACGTTTAATGATTTCATCAAATGTCTCACCAGTATCAAAAATGTCATCTACAAACAAAGAATTAGAGTCAATCTTTCTTTTATCTACAAATATTTTCTCAATATCTAATTGATCTGCAATTAAACGTGCAGGAATCAACCCTCCCCTACTAACAGTAGTTATGCTAGTAAATGTTTTTGGCAATTTGGAAATTTTGTTTGAAAGTTTTTTCACAATACTTTCAATTTCAGGCCAATCAACATCTTGAGACAATACAAGAATCCATGCAGAGTAGAATTAAGTTGTTATGTTTAGAAGGTCTTCATTGGTGAATTTTTCAAAGGTTCAATAAGTTTGAGAATTTTGAATGGGATTTTTCCAAAGTTAATGTCTTTTTCACAAGAAACCAGTAATACGTCATCACCAGACAATGGAAAACTCATCACAATGACCTTATCTCTATATGACATTGAAAAATGAACTACTCCAAATTCGTTATCAAATTCATGTCTCATTCTAACACGTAATGCCAATTCCATGAACATCATCTCATCTTGTTTTTGTGCCTCAAGTGACATCAACCCCTCCTTCATGCCACCTGCTATCAAATGACCTCGACTATTGATGAGCCTGGCAGAACGCATCTTTGGATCCAATTTTGTTATTTTTTTGCAGAGATTCTCAAGTTCTTCCACGTTTTCCATTTGCCTAATTACGTAAGCGAACTATTTATTGCGATCTGTTTTCAATAGGTCTCTATGCAATCAGAATCAAGTAAAGACATTACAGATTACTACAAGCATCTCTCGTTGTTCTGGACAGATATTGTTCATCTGATGTCAAGCAAACCACAAGCATTAGCATCAATTGGTCCAATGAGGGCATTTGCTGCAAATTCTAAGAAGATATCAACTGAGCTGATTGAGATTAACGAAGATTTAATGGAATTTAACAAGCATTTAACAGAATACTACAAACAACTTGCAGATACCTGGGTAGATGCACAAAAGAAAGTAAATCTGAAAGCACCAGAAATCCCTCAAGATATTGAACAGATAGAAGCAGTCAAAAGAATTTGGATTGATATTTTTGATAATGACTTTACAGAACTATTTGATTCAGGAAAGTTTGGAGAAAATTATGGGAAATTAGTTTCAAAAGAATTAGAACTGACAAAACATTGGAACAACATTACAAATGTAATACTCCAATCAGTAAATCTTCCTAGTAAAGAAGAGATTGATGAAGTGTATAAAGAGATACATTCATTGAAAAAAAGAGTTGCAAAATTAGAATTAGAGTTAAAGAAAAAGGAGATGAAAAAAAATGCAAAGTGAGTCTAAAATAGATCCCAAAATTATTGAAGAGATTTTAAAATTTAGTAAAAACGTTATTGAAGCTCCAAAACTAGTTTCAGCACCAGATGAAATTAGTTTAGAGGTTACGCCACATGAGATAGTGCAACAAATGGACAAAACACGTCTATTACACTATAAACCAATTACAGAAAAACAACACAAGACTCCATTGTTGATTTCATATGCACTCATCAATAGATTTCATATTTTAGATATTCAACCTGAAAAGAGTTGGGTAAGAAATTTACTCCAGCAAGGGTTTGACATCTACATGCTTGATTGGGGAACACCAACTAGCATGGACAAGTATCTAGATTTTGATGATTATGTAAATGGTTACCTTGACACATATGTAGAATATATAAAAAATGAGTCATCTACTGAAAAAATTTCATTGCAAGGATATTGTACGGGTGCCACCATTGCCACAACATATGCATCATTACATCCTGAAAATGTCAAAAATTACATTGCAACTGCTCCAGTTATTGATGGTTGGCGCGATACTACGGTAATTAGCAATCTGGCAAAACACATGGATGTTGATAAAATGGTTGAAATTATTGGAAATATGCCTCCAGAATTCATGTACTATGCTTTTTCAGTCCTCAAACCATTTGAACAAGGCATTGAAAAATATGTTAATTTCTTCAAAAATATTGAAAACAAGAAATTTGTTGATAGTTTCCTCAGAGTTGAAAAATGGTTAGGTGATACACCACCTATTCCAGGAGAGTTATTCAAACAATGGATAAAAGACATCTATCAAGACAATTTGCTTATACAAAACAAGATGCACATAGAAGGCCAACTAGTGGATTTGAAAAAGATAGACATGCCAATTTTTACACAAGTTGCAGTTGGGGACCATCTGGTATCACCTGAATGTAGTATGCCTCTACATTATGCCGTAGGTAGTGAAGATAAAACATTGAGAATGTACCCTACAGGTCATGTAGGTATGATTGCCAGTTCATTGTCTCAGAAGAAGGTTTTACCTGAGCTAGGACAATGGTTAGCTGAAAGATCATAAAATAAAAGAAGAAAAAATTAAAAAATTAGATTCGCCACTAGTTGTTCTTTGTGGTGAATGCAGAAATCCAAGATTGTAGAATGTTTCTGTTTAACTCTGCAAATGATTTTGCATTGTCGTTAAAGGTCTTGATGTTTTGTTGTGTTGCATCAATTGTTGCAAGTGTTACTTGGTTTTGAATTGATGTAGCCTTTACGACTTCTTCTGTTGTATCTTGCATTACTTTGATTGTAGCCTCAGGAATGTTTGCTGCAATACCTGCTTTCTTTGCAAATTCTTTTTGTAGGGTTAGGGTTGAATCTGCAACGTTTTCATAAGCTTGTATGAATTCCTGTTGTACGTTTGTAATTGCTTGATGATACTGTGGTACTGATGTTCTAATACCGTTGAAGAATTTATCTACGTTTTGTTGATATACAGAAAATAGATCTTTTGGATTTGATTGTGTCTGTTCGTTCTTACTCAATTTTTCACCTCCCTAGCTTTTGATTTTTTTGCTATTGGAAGAACGATGACCTGAACCAAGTCACCTTCGCCTAATCCGAGGGCATTACGTTCTGCCTCTGGAATAGAAATTCTACCATTACTGCTAATGGTAGTTTTGTATGCACCCCAATTCATGAAAGATGGGAGCATTTGTCCAATGCTAAACATAGTATCCATGCTTTTGTTTTGCATAGAAGTCATGTTTTCCATCATATTTGATTGGGCTTGTCTAGTGTTATCTGAAACTTCTTTGAGAGTGTCAAGTGGATTGAATGTTTTGCTAGTTTGATTAGTCATCAAAGCACCAAAATTTTTCATAAACTCTGCTTGAGCGCGTCCACTTTTTTGTATCCAATCCTTGAACATAGCGGTTGGATCATACTGGTTATCATTACCATTCATAGGTAATGGTTGGAGTTAGGTGGTATTTAAGTGCACCTAATGATGGCCCAAGAAATCTAAGACCTTTTCAGAAAAGAGACGAGGTTGCTGGACATAAGGGGTATGGCCACATCCATCCATTCGAACAAAACGACAGTCTTTGAGAGACGCAATGAAATCATCAGCATGATGGATTGGGATTACAGGATCATTACTTCCCCAAATTAACATTGTTTGAGTCAAAATGGAAGATAGTTTTTTTGTGATAATTTCAGCATTCTTTAAACCTAGAATAGTGGACATGAATGCAAGTTTGGCGTTTGGTAATTGCATTCTTTCAATAAAACTAGTTACAATTTTTTGATCAACAGTTTCCCCAGAACCTTCCATCATCTCAAAGGCATTTTTTGCATTTTGTTCATTGGGGTATAATGCTGCCATGATGTAAGCATCAAGTGCAGGAGTAGATTGCTTCATTACACCTGAGGGGGAGACTAGAATGAGTTTTTCAATAGTCTCAGGATTAGCTGCAGTAAATTCAGCAGAAATTTGACCACCAAGAGAAGAACCAATTAGATAGGTACTAGGGATGTTTGCAGTTTTTAGAAATTGTTTTAGAAAATCTGAAAAAAAGTCTATAGTGTAATCAGCTAGAGGTTTATCGCTTAATCCAAATCCAATTAGATCAGGAATTACTACACGAAATTTTTCTGCAAAAATAGGCATTACGTGTTCCCATCTTTCAGCAGATGCACCTAATCCATGAATTAGAACTAGAGTTTTATCAGAATCTCCTGATTCCAAATAACGAATCTTATGTCCATCAATTTGAAGAAATTTCTCGTGCACCATTTTAGCGTCATTTGTAATGAGTAGATAAGTTTTAGTTAATTTATCGATCATGGTAATTTTGATTTTTTAGAAAAATGAGTTAGACCAGTAGGGAGTATCTTTTTTAGGATGAAAGATAGGGGAATTACGTGATAAAGAAAAAAATCTCTAAAATTCTCGTTCCACTAGATGGCTCAAAAAACTCCCAGAGGGGTTTGGAAATGGCAATTTCGCTTGCCAGACAGTGCGGAGCAACCATCACAGGGGTAT